>NZ_WXWP01000242.1:3244-11658 GCF_009904765.1 Vibrio sp. V39_P1S14PM300 | reverse complement strand
GTTTAAATGTATATACAAATTAAAGTGCAATTTGGAAAGATGAGCAAGAAAGATGTTGCGGAAATGTGATCAGATCTTGGTTGAAAATATTTTAATCGAGAAGGATCTTAGAGCTTAATTTGTATTTGGAGCCTGGGTGATACAGCAGGGCTGAGCTGATCAGTTTGTCGCCGCTCCAGGTTCGGCGGTTAAGCAATAAACAAGGTTCACTGTCAGACATCTTCAAAGTATGACGAATGGCCGTCTCAGCGACGATGGCCTCAACAGTGTGTTCAATAGCACTCAGTGGGCAGTTTTCCGACAAGTACTGGTTGGGTGTAATGTGGGTAAAATCTTGGTTCAGGTAGTCCGGTGCGTAATCCGGATTGACCCAGCGAACTTCCAGTTGTAGCGGTAAACTATCTGCAAAGTGAATGATTTCACTGTAGAAAACTTGAGTTCCTAACATCACACCAAGTTTAGTGGCGACGTTTTCATCGGCGTAAATTAACTGGTGTTTTACCACTTGGCTTCGGTACTGTTTGCCCCGTTGCTGTACTTCTTCAGCAATGTTTCGGATATCCAGAAGGGGAGATTCGGCCTTTTCTTCAGGCGCACAAACAAAAGTGCCCAGGCGTGGCGTCCTTTGCAATTTACCTTCTGCGACCAAATCCCGAATCGCTTTATTGACCGTCATCCGGCTGACGTCAAACTGTTCGGTCAGTTCCAGCTCCGTCGTGATCCGATGACCCACGGGCCACTGACCGGAGTCGATTTTGTCGGAGATGTATTGCTTGATTTGGATATAAAGCGGAGCGGACATTTGAATACCATTTTAATTGAATATACAAATATTTAATCAATTAGTAGACAAAAGCAAGTAAAGTGCACCGATTTCCGGCAAAACTGCGTGATAGATAGAAAAAAAGCGGAAGGCGACCCTTCCGCGAAAAGGCAATGGAAAACGCTTAAATCAATTCGGCCAGCATAGTGTCGGAATATTCGGTTAGCTCGCTGCCGGATTTTACTTTGCTGATGTAGTCTGGGTTTGCAATCAGTGGACGACCGATGGCGAGCAGATCGAACTTGCCTTCTGCCACCGCTTGACGTCCGCTTTCTGGCGTAAAGCCACCCACCCCAACCAGAGTTTGGCTGTAGTTGGCGCGCATGTATTGAGATGCGGTGCCACCCAGAGAGTCAAACTCCATACTGTCATCAAAAATGCCGACGTGCAGGTACGCCAGTTGACGTTTATCCAGCTCTGCGAGCAGATAATCAAAGACACTGCGGTCGCGATTATCGGCGTCAATATTGAAGTAGGCGCCCGGAGATAAGCGCAAAGCAGTACGATCTTCGCCAACCGCGGCGGCCACTGCGTCTACGACGGCGAGTGGGAAGCGCGCCATGTTCTCTGCGTTGCCACCGAATTCATCATCACGGATGTTACTGCTGTAGTGCAGGAACTGATCCAAAAGATAGCCGTTTGCTCCATGGATTTCGACACCGTCAAAACCCGCTTCCAACGCATTGATGGCTGCCTGGGCGAAATCTTCAACCAGCTCTTCAATTTCTTCTTTGCTGGCGGCTTTCGGTGTGGTGTAAGTCAGTTCACGCATGCGTGGTACGGTGCCTTCCACTCTCAGTGCGGAGGGAGCAAGAACAAAGTCACCATCAAAGAAATGCGGGTGAGCGACACGACCGGTGTGCCATAACTGAGCAAAAATTTTGCCGCCATGCTCATGCACTTTGTCAGTGACTTTGCGCCAGCCAGTAATCTGCTGTGCGGTAAATAATCCCGGCGTATTCGGATAACCTTGCCCGTCCGGACGAATGATGGTGGCTTCTGAAATGATCAGTCCGGTATCTGCTCGGCGAGCGTAGTAGTCCACCATTGCCTGTGTTGGCACCAGGTTGTCGTCAGCCATGCAGCGCGTTAGCGGCGCCATCAAAATACGGTTATCGAGTGTGATTGTGTCGTTAAGTTTAAAAGGTTGAAACAAGTCATTCATGTGAGTAAACCCTGTCAATAATTCTTGAACGCCCATTCAAAATAATCCATCTTGAACGCTCATTCAAGAATTTTTTGAATGATTGTTCAAATTCAAGTAAAATCCACACAAGTTTAGTTGTTTAAGAGAATTACGATGCGCAGTGCCGAATTTGACCGTGATGCGGTGTTACGTTCAGCGATGGAAGCCTTTCTTGTTAAGGGATACAGCAAAACCAGTATGCAGGATCTCAAGCAGGCGACGGGATTACACCCGGGGTCGATTTATTGTGCGTTTACCAATAAGCGTGGCTTGCTAATTGCTGCACTGCAGCATTACCGAGAAGAGCGCAACGCTGAGCAACAGACACTGTTTGCGGCGCATCCCACGGTGATGGCGGGTATTGAAGCTTACCTTGACCAGGTCGTGGCAGAGTGTGAGCAGGAAAATATCAAAGATTGCCTGCTGCAAAAGGCGTTGAACGAATTGGCTCAGCAAGATGAAGAAGTTGAAAGCATCATCAGTAAAATGTTGATAGAGTGGCAGGAGTCTTTTACAGCTTTGATACAAAAAGCGCTGTTGAATCAAGAACTCCAGTCATCTCGAAGCCCTGAGCAACTGGCTCGGTTTCTGGTAATGGGAATATACGGTCTGAGAACGTTTTCGCACACCAAACCAGCAGCGGGCGTATTGCGTCAATTGAGCGCGGAATTGTTGCGAGCAATCCGACACTAACACCGTTATGTAAACTTAATCAAAACGTCACCCGATATGCGTCTTGACTGCTAATGTTTATATGCAAATTTAAACATAAGGAGGCAGGGATGTTCATACGATGTGGAACGTTTAACCTATATCAGTTTGCGGCGCCGCCGTTCAGTTGGTACGAAAAAGAAAACTTTTATACAGCGGATGAGTGGCAGGCCAAAAAAGCCTGGATAAGCAGCCGACTCAAGGAAATGGATTGCGATGTGATCGGTTTCCAAGAAGTTTTTAGCATTGACGAGTTGAAGGCGTTAGTCAATGCGGCTGGATATGCGTATTTTGACGTGGTGGAACAACCAGAGCACGATTTGCATGATACCTTGATTTTTACCTCTCCGGTGGTCGCTGTTGCCGCCCGTTTTCCGCTTTCTTCCGTTCAGGCCGTCCGGTTCAGCCAACAATCTGAAGAGCAGTTGCCTGTTGAGGCTGACTTTAAATACAGTCGCACGCCAGTGCGCGCCGAGGTGGAGCTACCAGGATTTGGCAACATACTGGTGTATGTGTCTCATCTAAAGTCCAAACGAGCCATTGAACTTCAACCGGATTATGACGACGCTGATCCTTGGAAGAAAAAAGTGCTTGCCACCATGCAAGCACGTTCGGCAGGCCACGTCGCAGCGTTGTTGCAACGCGGAGCGGAAGCGTACGATTTGTACATGGCCGTATCCACACAGATCGAAGCACAGCCGGATAAACCGATACTGGTGTTAGGTGATATGAACGATGACCCAGACTCGACCCCGGTAGAAGCGTTATCAAACCGGGCTTGGCTCTTTGAAGTGGATGGCGTTAAGTACCAGAACTTACCTATGGAAGCTAAAGTCAGCGCTTACCAATACAAGTTGTATGATGCCTTCAATCTGGCACCCAATCAGGATGGGCTAAAGCGCACACCGACGCATTATTATCGCGGTGAAGGCAACACGCTGGATTACATTTTTGTGTCCAATGCTTTGAATGAACAAAACAACCGGGCAGTGGGGAAAGTCGTCGATTTTGTCGTGTACGATGAGCATCTTCATTCAGACGGGGTGGGCAATAAAAAGCAATCAGACCATGCTCAACCAGTGGTTCGAATTCAGCTCAATACTAATCATGAGTTGAATTTGTGATGGTTGTTTCTTTGCTTCCGCGTGAACTCGTGTCGATAAAAAGCGAATAAAAAAACGCCGCTGTTCACAGCGGCGTTCTGGTTGAAGGCGTTTAATCGCGCTTCCACAAAATATGACAGAACTTTTTGTCAGGATCGCGACTGACGAGCATTCGCGCGAATACATCGTCCAGCACGTCATTCTCTTCGTTGACCAAACCGATACGAACTTCAGCGAAGTCTTCTTTGTCTACCTCAAATCCAACATGCTGAACCCAGTCATCCCCGGTTTCTACCAGTTCTGCGGCTCCACGGTCTTCAAATTGAGCGGTAAACAGAATCACGTCGGCAGGTTCTAAATTATCCGGCGCCATTTCGAGGAAGATGTCGTATGCGGCATCAATAACGTCATCGTAAGAGATAAGATCAGACATAATATTAAGCTCGGTTCATGTATTTACGTTCGGTCGTATTCACAACGACGCGGTCACCCGTTGCAATATACTCAGGCACTTGAACAGTCAGGCCAGTCGCAAAGCGGGCTGGTTTTGTACGGGCAGAAGCTGACGCCCCTTTGATTGATGGGTCCGTTTCTTCGATCACCAGTTCAACGGACGCCGGTAGTTCCAGTGCAACAGCGGCACCGTTGACCAGAACCACGCTCAGACCCTGAATCTCTTCAGTGATGAACAGCAGTTCGTCGGCGATATCGACCTGTTTAAAAGTGAACTGAGAATAATCATCGTTATCCATGAAGATGTACTCGTCGCCATCGACGTAAGAGAAAGAGACCGCACGCTTGTTCATTTCAACGGTGTCCAGCACGTCGTCTGACTTAAAGCGCTCATCCACACGAGCCCCGGTCGTCAGGTCGGTGCAGCGCAGCTTGTAGATTTTCGCTCCGCCACGGCCGCCTGGGGTTGTTACTTCGATGTCTTTAATCAGCAGAGTTTTGCCATTTGACTCAATCGCAAAACCTTTCTTAAGTTCACTTGCCTTTGGCATGGAAGATTTCCTTTGTGTTTGATTTCGGCGCATTATACCAAGAGTGAGCCGGGAAGGAATATCTTGATTCAATCTCCGCTCTGAGCGAACATGATCGGGTTTAACAATAGTCAAAATGATCATATTTGTCAGATGGTTCTACCAGTAATCGATCCCAAACAAGCATTCCAGTCTGAATATCAGCCTGCGATTGATGATTTGCTTAAATGCCTCAAAGGTGGGTTAGGGGCAAATCTTCACAGTGTCTATCTGTATGGCAGCGTTGCAAACAAAATGGCGCAGCCGGGGCGCTCTAATCTGGATGTGGTCGTTGTGACCCACCGCAGCTTCAGTGATCAGCGCACCACACTGTTCAACACCATTCGCTGGCGTTTTCAAAAAGCGTTCCCATTTATTACCGCGGTGGATTTCAAAGTGGGGCTGGCACAAGACATCGCCAGCATCGAAGGGATTCTCTCTTGGGGTTTTCTGCTGCGTCATCGCGCGGTGTGTGTGTATGGGGACGATCTTTCAGAATGCTTTGGTAATTATGAACCTAGCTGGGAGATTGCCAAACAGTGGAATATGGATGTCGAGGACTGGCTGGCGGTGTATCGCCACCGGATAGCGAAAGCGCAAACGTCAGAACAGCAGGTTAAAGCGCAGGTCATTATTGCTAAAAAGCTTTTACGGGCCAGCTACTCTCTGGTGATGCACCGGGATAAGAATTGGTTTGATGATCCGGTTGAATGTGGCCGCCACTTCCTGCGTTATTATCCGGAGCGGCAGGTGGAAATCGATCGTCTTGGCATCTTGTTGTCCGGCCGCCCGATACCAAAACGTTCGGTGATCGGCATTCTGGACGGCTTTGGTGAATGGCTGGTGAAGCAATATAAGAAAACCGAGTTCAAGATCGGTTAAGGTTAAAACAGACCAAGCTGGGGCAAACTCAGGTTGGTGAAGTCTAAGCCGATAAACGGCAGTATGGCATCGCCCACGGGCTTCAACTGTTTATCAATGTAGTGTTGATAGTCTATTGGGCTTTTCAGGTATTCCTTCGGCTCAGGCCCGTTGACCGTGATGACGTATTCAATGACCCCTTTGCTCTGGTATTGCAATGGTCGTCCCAGTTGCGCGTTGATGTCATCAGCCATACGAGCGGCCCGTACCTGCGGTGGTACGTTCTTTTGGTATTCGTGTAATTTACGTCGCAAGCGCTTTTGATACACCAGTTCATCATCAAACCGGCCAGCGAGCGTGTCTTCGACAAACTGCCGCACAAAGTCTTGTGGATCCTGTTCGTGGAACACCATCCGATAAAGTTGTTGTTGGAAGCGCTGGGCGAGCGGGGTCCAGTCGGTTCGCGCACTTTCCAACCCTTTAAATACGATTCTTTCTTGTTCGCCTTCTCCAATAAGCCCGGCGTAACGCTTTTTGGACCCCGTCTCAGCGCCACGAATCGTTGGCATCAAAAACTTGCGATAATGGGTTTCGTATTCCAGCTCCAATATTGACGTCAGGTCGTATTCTGTCTGCAGATGTTTGGCCCACCACTCATTAATGTAACGCACCAGTGTCTGACCTGTTTCATCGGCTTGCTGTTGAGTGTAGGCACCGTTGAGTGAGACAAACGTTGAGTCGGTATCGCCGTAAATCACCTGATAGCCTTTGGTCTCGATCAGCTTTTTGGTTTGCTTCATGATTTCGTGCCCACGCATGGTAATGCTTGATGCCAGGCGCGTATCAAAGAAGCGACAACCGGATGAGCCCAGAACACCGTAAAACGAGTTCATGATGATCTTAATAGCTTGTGAAAATGCCTGTTCCTGATTCTTTTTAGCCACATCCCGAGCCGCCCAGAGGTCTTCGATCATCTTTGGCAGAAAGTGCTTTTCACGGTGAAATTGACCGCCACGAAAGCCAGGGACCGCTTGATCCGGCTGGTTACCTATTTCAAGCCTCAGACCTTCAATAAGCCCCATTGGGTCAATCAAAAACGAGCGGATAATCGATGGATACAGGCTTTTGAAATCCAGTACCAGCACCGAATCATACAAATTGGGAATCGAGTCCATGACATAGCCGCCCGGACTGGCGATCCAGTTTTCCGGGTGCAGGTTTGGTGCAACGTAGCCTGCGCGGTGAATTTGCGGCAGGTAGAGATTTGTAAAAGACGCGACCGAACCGCCCACCCGGTCCAGTTCGACGCCCGTCAATCGAGAGCGTTCGATCGCAAAATCGAGCAGGTGAGTGTGACGAAAGATTTTATTGACCAGCACGCAATCTTGCAGGTTGTACTTCGCCAATGATGGCTTGTCATGGCGGAACATATGGTTAATTTCGGCCATGCGGTCGTGCACATTGTGAATCTGCTTGCCTTCGCCAAGCAACTCTTGGGACACCGATTCCAATGACCAGGAGCGGAAATGGTAAGTGGCCGTTTTGAGCGTATCAATGCCGTCCATAACCACGCGACCGGGAATGGTCACAAAGCCTTGCTGCGTTTGAGTCGATGAGCGGAACGAACTGTATTGGCCGGCCCGGCCAATACGCAGTTTCAGGTTATGCCATTCGGCACGTTTATGCAGCAGACGGAAGTCAAAATCAATCACGTTCCAGCCGACGATCACATCGGGATCGTAGCGACTGAACCATTCGATCATCGCTTCCAGCAGCGCATATTCGTCTTTGACCCACTGGATCGAAGTGTCGGCTGCTTCGGGATCGCCAATCATGATGACTCGACTGTCCATCTCGCTATCCAGACCGATGGAATACAGAATGCCTTTTTCTGAGCACTCCAGGTCGAGTGAAACGACTTTCAAATGAGGGATGTAATTACCCTGACGACACTTTGTCTGACGGACTTGGTGATAACCATTATGCGGTTGTGCGCTGCCAGCAAATTCGATACTGCCTTTTATAAAACGTTCCATCAGGTAACGGTCTGCCAATTTAATGTCGGCTTCCAGCATGAATATATCTGACTTGCTCAAGATATCGGAGAGGGTAAAACTGTCGCGAATAGTGTTGCAGTAACAGGCGGCGAGAGGATGGTGTTCGAAGCTTTTCAAGCCCAGCGGTTTGATAACGACAGTGAGACTGTGTTGATTCGCCAAAAGAGTTGCTTGCTCAATGTCATTCTGTTCAATAAAGAAGACCGGTTGTTCACCGCGGACAATCAAATTCACCGGACCTTGCTCGGTGGCAACCCACAAGTCAATTTGGGTCTGGCCTGCAATGTCCCGGGCTTGCCGGGTCAGAAGAAAACCTTGTTGAATAGTCAAAAATGGGTCCTTGTTGAACAAAAAAACGTCGTAATAGCCGGATAGAAAGGATTTTATCAAAAAATGCTGACATACACAGATTCAATCTCGGTTAGCGTTTGTTCCGCCTTGCTCAAATTCCCCTGAGTCGTGGATAAAATCAGCTACACTTAACGGAGTTGCTACTATGCGTTTTGTTGTTTATTTGTCGTTGAGAAGGCACGTTCAACAGATACAAGCGCAGAGTACGACCAACGATGAATAAAGATTGTGTTGATAGCGTGTTCTTATTCAAATTTATGCGCGTGTAGAAGATTTCAATCTAGCGGCAGTAATCAAGTC
>NZ_WXWP01000242.1:0-3223 GCF_009904765.1 Vibrio sp. V39_P1S14PM300 | reverse complement strand
ACTTATTGATTTAAAGGTTAAATGTGTACTAGTCGTCAGTTCTGAAAATAAGTACTTGCTAAAGTTTGCTTTTGCGCACATATTCAGAGTAAGTAAATTCGGCGAATTAAGTTAAAATAGGCAGCCATGCTGCTATCCACTACCTCAAGTGGGTGCAGAGCCAATTTAAGAGTGTGGAGATACAAGTTTGATAAGTGTTTTCCTTGTAGATGATCACGAGCTGGTTCGCACAGGGATACGACGTATTATTGAAGACGTCCGTGGAATGAACGTAGCAGGGGAAGCTGACAGCGGTGAAGAAGCAGTCAAATGGTGTCGCACTAATCATGCCGATGTCATTTTGATGGATATGAACATGCCGGGAATCGGTGGTCTGGAAGCCACGAAGAAGATCCTGCGTTTCAATCCGGATGTGAAAATCATCGTTTTAACTGTTCATACGGAAAATCCGTTTCCAACTAAAGTGATGCAGGCAGGTGCCGCAGGGTATCTGACGAAAGGTGCTGGCCCGGACGAAATGGTCAACGCGATTCGCGTTGTTCACAGCGGGCAGCGTTATATCTCACCTGAGATTGCTCAACAAATGGCGCTCAGCCAGTTTTCACCAGCGTCTGAAAACCCGTTTGCGGACTTGTCCGAGCGTGAGTTGCAGATCATGTTGATGATAACTAAAGGGCAGAAAGTGACCGATATATCTGAGCAGTTGAATCTCAGCCCCAAAACGGTGAACAGTTACCGTTACCGATTGTTCAGTAAACTGGACATCAGCGGTGACGTTGAACTCACCCATCTGGCGATCCGACACGGAATTTTAGATACCGAGACACTATAGTGACCACCACCTTTGACTCGGTTTCCTTTCTTAAGACAGTAACCAATCAGCCCGGCGTTTACCGTATGTACAGCGCCGATGCTGTGGTTATTTATGTCGGTAAAGCCAAAGATCTCAAAAAGCGCCTGTCCAGTTACTTTCGTCAGCGTGTAGACAGCGAAAAAACCAGAGCACTGGTCAGCAACATCGCAAAAATTGATGTCACGGTTACCCATACTGAGACAGAAGCGCTGATCCTCGAACACAACTACATCAAGCAGTATCTTCCCAAATACAACGTATTGCTGCGGGACGATAAATCGTACCCTTATATTTTTATCAGTGGGCATAAACATCCTCGCTTGTCGATGCATCGTGGTGCGAAAAAGCGCAAAGGGGAATATTTTGGCCCGTATCCCGACTCTGGCGCCGTCCGTGAATCTTTGCATCTGATCCAGAAAATCTTTCCGGTACGTCAGTGTGAAGACACGGTATACAGCAATCGTACCAGGCCTTGCTTGATGTATCAGATTGGACGTTGTGCGGGGCCCTGCGTAAGCAGCATTATCTCTGATGAAGAATACGCGGAGCTGGTCAACTACGTGCGTTTATTCTTACAGGGCAAAGACAAGCAGGTGCTGGAAATTCTGATTGCGAAAATGGAAGAAGCCAGCCGTACACTTAAATTTGAAGATGCGGCCAAATATCGCGATCAGATTCAAGCCATCCGCCGGGTACAGGAACAACAATTCGTTTCTGAAGACAGTATGGATGATATGGATGTATTGGGCTTTGCGCAGGAAAACGGCATTGCCTGCATCCATATTCTGATGATACGGCAAGGTAAAGTGCTGGGGAGCCGGAGTCATTTTCCCAAAGTACCGTCGAACACATCGCAGGAAGAGGTGTTTTACAGTTTTCTCAGTCAGTACTACCTCAGTCACAATGAAGCGAGAACGATCCCAACGCGGATCATCCTTAATCAAGGGCTGGTGGATGACATTAAGCCACTTCAGGATGCGCTCAGCGAAGTGGCGGGTAGGAGGGTGACGTACCATGTCAATCCGGCTGGGACACGAGGCCGCTACCTCAAGTTGGCGAATACCAATGCGCTAACCGCGATTACCACCAAGATCAATCATAAAATGACGATTTCTCAGCGTTTCAAAGCACTGCGCGAAGTGCTGGATATGGATAGCATCAACCGGATGGAGTGTTTTGATATCTCCCATACCATGGGGGAAAGTACCATTGCGTCATGCGTGGTATTCAATCCCGAAGGGCCGGTTAAGCAGGAGTACCGTCGTTATAACATTACCGGAATCACCGGCGGCGATGATTACGCTGCAATGGGACAGGCTCTGGAGCGACGCTACTCAAAACAACTGGATATTGAGAAAATCCCGGACATTATTTTTATTGATGGTGGTAAAGGTCAGCTTAACCGTGCGCATGATATCATCAGAGAATACTGGGATGACTGGCCTAAGCGCCCTAGAATGATAGGCATTGCGAAAGGTGTTACGCGTAAGCCAGGGTTGGAAACTCTGATCACCACGGACGGAGAAGAATTTAATTTACCCAGTGATGATCCCGCCTTGCATCTCATTCAGCATATTCGCGATGAAAGCCACAATCACGCGATTGCAGGTCATCGGGCGAAGCGCGGTAAAACCCGCCGTACCAGTGCACTTGAAGGTATCGAAGGTATTGGACCAAAACGTCGTCAGGCATTGCTCAAATACATGGGTGGATTACAAGAATTAAAGCGGGCGAGTGTTGAAGAAATAGCCAAAGTGCCGGGGATTAGCCATTCTTTGGCAGAAAACATTTATCAAGCATTGAAACAATAAGAAAAATCCCGCAACATTAACGCGCAAACGATAAGAGCCTAATAATATGCGTTTTAACATTCCTAATATTTTATCTCTCCTGCGACTTTTCCTGATCCCGGTATTTGTCGTCGTGTTTTATCTCCCGTACAGCTGGGCGCCTTTTGCGGCCGCTATGGTATTCTGGGTGGCTGGCTTTACTGATTGGCTGGATGGTATGTTGGCACGAAAACTGGGGCAAACCTCCCGTTTTGGCGCTTTTATTGATCCCGTGGCAGATAAAGTATTAGTGGCAACGGCTCTTATTCTTATCACGGAACATTACCACTCAATCTGGATTACGATTCCGGCATTAACCATGATAGCGCGTGAAATCATTATCTCGGCATTGCGTGAATGGATGGCCGAAATTGGTAAACGTGCCAGCGTCGCGGTTTCTTGGATCGGTAAAGTGAAAACGCTGACACAGATGTTTGCGCTGTGGGTTCTTATCTGGCGGTATGATGACTGGATGATCTGGGTTGGTTATATATCCATCTATGTCGCAACAGTATTAACCCAGACACGTATACACATCTCC
>NZ_WXWP01000189.1:0-32352 GCF_009904765.1 Vibrio sp. V39_P1S14PM300 | reverse complement strand
ATTTAGGTGAGACTGCACCATATCGATGCGCATAATCATGGTTCAAAAAAGCCCCGAATCGTGCCGGGGCTAAGTGTCATGCGCCGATTTGGTTCAAAGATTCGGGCCGGTTGAGGGGGTGTGAGCAATGTTTGCTCTGAGTTGTTGCATCCCCTGCACCATGCGGACGATCCACAACAATATGGCTCCTGCAGCGATCACCATGCCAACATAAGGAATAAAACGCGCGACGGAATCGATCAGTGAGTTTCTGTACCAGTAATCGTGAACGCCAACCAGCAATCCGTTCGATGTCGCCACCGTGACCAGAAGGACAACGAAAAAGGTCAAGTTAAGAAAAAAACTGCGAATCAGACCGTAATAGTGCGAGTTCACTACTTCGGAGTCTTCCCCTTTATCCAGTCGGTAGCCAGCGTACACGATGGCGATCACGCCTGAAATAAGGCAAGTAAATGGCGTCAGAAGACTCAAGATGTACGCAACCCAGATACCGCTATGATGTTTGTTCATTGCCGCGAACCCCTCCCTTAGCGTTTTGGTTGGCCACGTCGGAATTGGCCGTAGGCTCCCCGTTTTTGACCTCTTCATACCACAAGTCGTGATGCTCTTTAGCCCAGGTTTCGTCAACGTCACCAGTGACCATCCCTTCTAAAGCGCCTTCCATACCAAACAAACCAATGTAAATGTGGAAGATAAAACCACAGATCAGAATCAATGCCGAGACCATATGGACCAGATTAGAAAACTCCATGTCGCGCCGGGTTTGGCCAAAAATTGGGAAATCGAGGATCAGTCCACTGGCTGCTGCGACCGCTCCAAAGATGATCAATAGCCAGTAAATGGCTTTTTCACCACCATTCGAGAAGCCCGCAGATGGGTGGGTACCTTTATGCTTGCCAGCCATTCCGCCCAATTTCTTAAACCACTGTACATCGGTTTTGTTGAACAGTGACTTTCGCCACCATTTAAGCAGAACGCACATTAACAAGATAAAAAACAGCGGGCCAATGTAGTTATGGTATTGCTTGGCTGAATATACGATATAGCCCCAGAGCTCAGTGGGAATGTAAGGTTTCAAGAAATGTTTTCCGTAAACCAGCATGAGGCCACTGAAGGCTAATGTCAGGAAGGTAAAGGCCATACTCCAGTGCAGCGCCCTGTCGAGGCGTGACCAGCGTGTAATCTTTTTCCCGGTACGCGGTTTGCTCAGCATCAATGGGCCGACAACAACGTACGCCAGCACCACCAGAGCAATGCTGCCAAAAATGGCGACAGCGCCCGCCGGAGACATCCATTTTTCCTTGAGAATGTACCAAGTCTCACCTGGCTTGCTGATCAAAACGCCATGCTCAGGAGAGGTTGAGGTTGTGTATCCCTCTTGCCCTTCACGCACCTGCCGCCAATAATCGGCTCCCGCAAGTTGAGTTATCTCGCGTTGAGCGACGTCCGAAGAAGCAGGTTCTTCGGCAGAGGCTGGCGTGACAAAGGCGAGCAACAGCGCTGTCATTATCGACAGCACTGTCAGAGATACGCGTTTGAAACGTTGCAACATATCTCTTTCCACCATTAGCTCTTGGTTGCGTCATAAGACAGATCTTCACCGTCGGTCCATCCGGCATTTTTCGCTCCACGTTCAACAACGCGCTGACGAAAAATATCGGATACTTTTTCGGCATCGCCGGCGAGCAGTGCTTTGGTCGAACACAGCGAAGCGCACATAGGCAGTTTTCCCTCTGCAATCCGGTTAGCACCGTACTTCAGGCGCTCTTCTACAGAACCAGGTTCAGTTTCAGGGCCGCCTGCACAGAAGGTACATTTGTCCATTTTGCCCCGTTCACCGAATGCGGTTTGTTTCGGGAACTGCGGTGCACCAAATGGACAGGCAAACAGACAATAACCGCAACCAATACACAAATCCTTGTTGTGCAACACAATGCCATCTTCTGTGTGCTCGAAACAATCGGCCGGACACACCGCCATGCATGGCGCATCGGTGCAATGCATACACGCGACAGAGATAGAGTTTTCTCCCGGTTCACCGTCGTTTAAGGTGACAACGCGGCGACGCTGAATGCCCCATTCAAGTGCATCGTCGTTTTCATTTTTACATGCCGTGACACAGCCATTACATTCGATACAGCGTTTGGTGTCACATAGAAATTTCATTCGTGCCATGTGGAGGCTCCTTACGCTTTACGAATGTTACACAGGGTGACTTTGGTTTCCTGCATCTGCGTTGTTGGGTCATAACCATAAGTGGTCGCAATGTTAGCTGAGTCACCAATCACATAGGGATCGCTGCCCTCCGGGTATTTATGACGCAGATCTTCGCCTTCAAACTTACCGCCAAAGTGGAATGGGATGAACGCCATCCCCGGTTTGACGCGGCGGGTGACCATGGCTTTCACATGAATTCGGCCTTTCTCTGCCCCTTCAACCCACACCATCTCACCATCTTTAAAGCCGAGATCGTTGGCATCCTTTGGATTTACTTCAACAAACATCTCTTGTTGAAGTTCTGCCAGCCAAGGGTTGGAGCGCGTTTCATCACCACCACCTTCGTATTCCACCAAACGACCAGAAGTCAGAATAATCGGATACTCTTTTGATTTGTCCTGATCCTGAATCGACTTATAAAGCGTTGGCAGACGATAGATCGATTCCGCATCATCCCAGGTTGGGTAATCCGCGACCAAGTCACGTCGGGGCGTATACAAAGGCTCTCTGTGCAGTGGCACTCGATCTGGGAAGGTCCAGACAATTGCCCGTGCTTTGGCGTTACCAAATGGAATGCAGCCATGCTTGATCGCAACACGTTGGATACCACCGGACAGATCCGTTTTCCAGTTTTTGCCTTCTGCCGCTTGCTTCTCTTCTGCAGTCAGATCATCCCACCATCCCAAGTGTTTTAGCATCTTGTCGCTAAATTCAGGATAGCCGTCCTGGATTTCACAACCGTCCGAGTAACTGTCTTCCGCCAGTAGGTTTTTGCCTTCAAACTCGACCCCGAAGCGGGCCCGGAAGTTGCCGCCACCCTGAGCTACCGTTTTCGATGTGTCGTACAAGATATGCGTGCCCGGGTGCTTCATTTCGGGTGTGCCCCAACAAGGCCATGGCAGACCGTAGGTGTCTCCGTTGACAGGCCCACCTTCAGCTTCCAGAGAAGTTTTATGGAAGGTATGCCAGTTTTGTTGGTGTGCTTTGAGACGCTCCGGGCTTTGACCAGTGTAGCCAATGGTCCACATGCCACGGTTGAATTCACGGGTGATGTCTTCGATGACTGGCTGGTTGTTCTTCACTTCAATGTGCTTGAACAATTGTTCGGCAAAACCCAGTTTTTTACTCAGCAGATACATGATTTCGTGGTCCGGCTTAGAATCAAACAGAGGTTCGATGACCTGATCACGCCACTGCAGCGAGCGGTTGGATGCTGTAACACTGCCGTAGGTTTCAAACTGAGTCGTTGCAGGTAACAAGTAGACCCCATCGGTGCGGTCGTTCATGACCGCCGCAACCGTAGGATAAGGGTCGACAATCACCATCATATCCAGCTTCTGCATCGCTTTTTTCATCTCAACGCCACGGGTCTGCGAGTTAACCGCATGGCCCCAGTAGAACATGGCGCGGATATTGTCGTTCTGCTCGATATTGCCTTTGTCTTCAAGAACACCATCAATCCAGCGTGAGACCGGAATACCCATATTGTTCATTGGCTTAGTGCCACGGTACTCTTTTTGATCAAAACGGTCTTTGATCCAATCGAAGTCGATATCCCACACGCCTGCCCAGTGTTTCCAGGAGCCGTCAGCCAGCCCGTAATAGCCCGGTAAGGTATGTGACAGTACGCCAAGATCTGTTGCCCCTTGTACGTTATCGTGCCCGCGGAAGATGTTGGCACCACCGCCAGATTTGCCAAGGTTACCCAGGGCCAACTCCAGTACGCAGTATGCCCGGGTATTGTTGTTCCCTGTGGTATGCTGAGTTCCGCCCATACACCAGACCACACAACCAGGACGATTCTCTGACAGGATCTTCGCGGTTTGGTAAACATCCTGCTCACTGATGCCGGTAACACGCTCGACTTCTGCGGGTGTCCATTTCGCGACTTCAGCACGAATTTCATCCATACCAAATACACGCTGGCGGATGAACTCTTTGTCTTCCCACTGATTTTTAAAGACGTGCCACAGAATGCCCCAGATGAAAGCGACATCTGTACCAGGGCGCAGAGACACATAAAAATCTGATTTTGCAGCCGTGCGGGTTCGGCGAGGATCTGCCACCACGATCTTACATCGACTTTTCTCTTTGGCGATCAGAATATGCTGCATCGCCACTGGGTGCGCTTCCGCCGGATTTGAACCGATAAAAAGAATCGATTTGCAGTTATGCATATCATTGAACGAATTGGTCATCGCACCGTAACCCCAGGTATTGGCAACCCCGGCTACAGTGGTCGAGTGACAAATACGTGCTTGATGGTCAACGTTATTGGTGCCCCACAGCGAAGCCATTTTACGAAACAGATAAGCTTGCTCATTACTGTGTTTGGCGCTGCCTAGCCAATACACGGAATCCGGTCCGGACTCTTTGCGGATATCCAGCACTTTATCGCCGATTTCGTTGATTGCCTCTTCCCACGACAACTGTTTCCATTTGCCGTTTTCAAGCTTCATCGGGTACTTGAGGCGACGTTCACCATGACCATGCTCACGCAAAGCCGCACCTTTGGCGCAGTGGCCACCAGCATTAAACGGATGATCAAATGCCGGCTCTTGCCCTGTCCAAACACCGTTCTGCACTTCGGCGTATATGCCGCACCCTACCGAACAGTGTGAGCAGATTGTGCGCTTCACTTCCGTTTTGGCATCAAGATCCACCGTTTTCGCCTGGGCTTTTTTGATCATGCCCGGGGTAAATAAACTGGCGCCAACCACAGCTCCGCCAGCCGCAATCGACGAGTTTCTCATAAATGTGCGGCGGCTGATCCCGAGTTGATTTTGCTCTTTCGACACATTGTCGGAGCGTTTAATCAGTTTCATCTGTTCACTCCTTACAACGAGTCGTAGTAGTCACGAATGTGTTGAGTTTCGTGATAACCGGTTTTTTTTACTTCCGTTTTCGGCGCTTCCACTTCTGACGCTGTAGCTACTTTGGCTGTTCCAGCGACAACTGCACCAGCGACCGCGGCAGTCGTGAAGCCCTTGAGAAGATCTCGGCGGCTTTCGTTGATTTCACTTTTCTTTTTCATGGATTGCTTCCTTACCCAAAGGTAGTTCCGGATGCTGGTGCATCTCTTATCGACGTCCTATTGCAGTGAGTCAGTCACATTTTTTACGTCAATTTTTGATTTGTTTCTTGAGCTGGCGATGTTTTCGCTAAAACGCACGGCTTCCAGGTTAAAAAACGCGTCAGCCAACTCAGCGACGGCCCGATAAAAATCAGCGCTTTGCGCCTCTTTCATCTGTCCGGTCAGTTTGTGAGTCCAAGGCGAAAGATGCTTATTAAAAAACGCCTGTTGCAGAGTCGCATCGTGGTCATCGGTCATCAAAGCCATGACTTCACACAATGCGGCGATATGATCTTCGGGCTCTTTCACATCAGCTTCACGCTCAAAGCCTAGCTGCACCAAATCATGTCGTATTTCTGCCAGCGGCTTCTCCATCAGTGAGCCCGTCAGATGCCATGAGGCAAAAGGCACAACCTCTCCACGGCCGATACCTATAAACAATGACTGGTACTCATCTTCTAATGCTTGTTGAGAGGTGTTACTCGCGGCGTTTTTCAGTGTTAACCAGGCTTTTTGCATGTTGCTTTGCTCGGCTTCGATATCAAGAGTGGCCAGAAAATCAATCACGGCCTCGTTTGGAGCCTGGCGGAAAAGCGAAGCCAGCATCAGATAAATTTCCCGATGTAGCGTCTGGTTATCTGTTGGTATATCCACGAAACGCTCCTTAGTATTTCAATTGCTTGGCAGGGTCTTCTGCCATGGCTTCAAACACATCGATCACACGGCAGTCTTCGCACATCGCGATACGATTCAAAGACGCTTCATCAGCGAAATGAGAGTGACCGCGTAACTTGTTCTGAAGCATGGAGATCATCGACTGCGGCGCAAATGGTTTTTGGCAGCGCAGGCACAGTGCGGGCTTCTCTTCGTGTAATGTACTCACCTGTTGTCGCGAGCTTTGATCCCAGTTCATTTGTGGTTCCAGAGTCAGCGCATTCTCCGGACAGGCCTGACTGCATAATCCACACTGAACACAGTCCTGTTCAACAAACTTGAGGCCTGGGATGTCACCGTCATGATGCAGCGCTCGAGTCGGGCACACCGCAACACAGCCCATACACAAAGTGCAATCATCAGTGCGGCACGTCACTTTGCCGTAAGGCGCACTCGAAGGCAGTGTGACAACAGACGCTTGAGGAGGATACTGACTGGCGAGTGCGTCCAGAGCCGCGAATAGCCGCTGACGTTTATTGCCGTGCAACTCACCGACAGACAGGCACAACGGTTCTTCACACAGAGACGGCCTGGTTTCGCAAAGCGATTCGAGATATAGAATGTCAACGCGCTCTTTTTCCAGCCCGATTTGAGTTAACAAAGCCTGAGCTGTCCCTACTTCACTATTGAGGACTCGGAGGATGGTTTCTGGCATAAAACGGCTGGCGGCAAACAGCACTTGTGTTGCACCATTGACCAGAGCCGAAAACCAGGAATCGATACCCACAGATGGCAACTCTTCAACGACAACCGGAATGACGTTATCGGGAAGCGCATTGAGCGCCATGACGTTATAACTCTCATGGCGAGAGCTGCAGATAAGAACAATCGGACTTTCGCCGCCGGCTTGATGGTAATTGGCCAAAGTGCGCTCAATGAATTTCTGGGTCTCTTGCGGATTCGGTAAGGCGTAACTGATCGCTTCTGTCGGACAGGAAGTGGCACAAGTCCCTACGCCTTGGCAAAGATAAGGGTTGATGGCGATGCGATGTCCGATTTTATCGTTGCCTTCACTACTTAGCGCGCCAGCTGGGCATGCATCCACACAACGTTCACAGCCTTTTACACCACGTGAACTGTGCGCACACAGATCGGTATCGAGACGAAAGAATTTAGGCTTATCAAATGTCCCCATCAATGTGGGGATCTCTTCTAATGCTTCCGCCAGTTTCGGATACCCTCGCCCCACCGGATAATAGCCCGGTACGGGAACTTCTTCGCTCATACACCCGCTGAGTGTCATATCCAAAACAATATCGAAACAATCGTGATCCAGTGCGACTTTGGCCAGGTTGTACGTCTGTCCCTGATTTTCTATCAGAACTTCAAAGGTGCCCAAAAATCCTGAGATCTGAACGGAACTGGCAAAATAGAGGTTTGGATGTGAGGCCCTTTCACCATCGGTCGACAGCAAGGTCAGGGAATGCATTTGTGTGAGTTGGTGCGCGGCGCTTTCAATGATCGCGGTCGGACCAACAATCAGCGTATTCCCACCGCTCTCGTAGCTTACGGTGGGAGGAATAAGATTGGTCAACTCAACCGTGTTCTCAAAAGCAAATAAGCGTGCTTTTCCGTTGGCAGATCTGGTGCGTTTTAGTTGTTGTTTCAGCATTGCTCTGTTCCATCTTTAGAACGTTTGCGTTCGGTTTCAGATGCTACAGCAAATACCCTTCCAACTTTTATTAGATTTAATATCAGCTAATTACTAACAAACTCGTGAGATACAGTTTAAGGTTTTTGTTATTGAGACAATTTGACTCTATTGAGATAACCATTTATTGGTCAAAATGTACCTAACTTTTATGTGGTATATTTTGTCCCACTTCTTCATCTGACACATCTTGGTTGTGCTGAGTTTGAATGGACGACAAATCACTGTGCAACTCGGCAGCCTCTTCCTTCTCAACTTTAGTTGAGATTCGCTCTTCTGCCACTTTGTGCGGCGGTTCCTCCTCGTGTTCATTCAACCACTCTCTGAGTTTTTCCGCGACGTCAGTGGACAACGGTTTCACCGCGGAATAGTCATGATCGTAGTCATTGAGCCGGTCGACTTCACTGAATTCCCCACTTAAAAATAGCTTTCTTAGTGCTGCCTTTTTGGTGGCAGCCGTCGCACCACTGACAAGCAGCTCAGCGACACTAAGGTCACGAGTTTCTTGTGGGTCTTTATCTGGTGAATCGTCAGGTGTTTGTTCCATAATCGGAACGTCTGACGCGTTCTCAGTGACCTCAGTTTGGTTCACACCATGTTCGTCGGCCGCTTGAGATTGAGGATCAAGCTTACGCCTAGACCAGCGTGAGAAGAATGGATTGTTGTCAGTTGCCACTAGAACGCCCCGCGCCTTTTCGTTTCTTACGACGAGCTTCGAGTAACTCGCCATGACGACCAATAAACGCTTCCATCCAGGCCTGAACCGGTAGCGGCATATTGGTCGAAAGCACCAGATAATCGCCATCCATGAATTGACCAGCGACGCTTTGGGAAGCCGTCAGCTTCACTATGAGCGGATTGTTCTCATCGTCCATCGTGTCGAGGACGAGAAACAGTTTGGGCTGGGTTGAACTGAGGTTAAATCGATAGTCCGTTCGTTCATCCCGAAAAAGTTCCAAGCTTGCGGTAAAGCGGCTTTGTGGATCTGGGTGAAGCCCAAAACCTGTTAGTTGCCATTGCGTGCTGACCCACAAGCCCGTGCTGATTTCATGTGCAGTCAACTGGCAGTCAAGGGGCCAGTGATTTTCATCTTTTTCGCTGCTCATCGGGGCAGACTCTAACTGTGACATTGTGTTTAATCCGATCAAACGTTTACTAATTAAAGACTCAAAGCAAGTATTACGCCACATAACCATAGACATCAAACCAATGCTCAGGTGTCTTATTTATAGGAACCACCTCGATTCACCGAACAAAGAAAAATGCGCCTTTTGGAACAGGAATTGCTTTAATGGTATTAACATGAGTCGCAGACAGGATTAGATTGTGGGGAAACCAACTATCATAAAAACCAGTGAAAACCCGTTACAGACCATTGAGGTTGAAGTGTTCGATGAATACGGCGAACGTCTGGTGAAACAGATTGCTTGTGAGCGACCATTGACGGTGATGCTTAACTGGAAAGAAGTGGTGACGTTAATGACGCTTGGCTCAAGGCCTGAGGCGCTGGTGCTGGGATATCTTAAAAATCAAAGCTTCATTTCTGATCCCAATGCCATCGAATCGGTCATAATTGACTGGCAGACCCATTCTGCCGCGGTCGTGACACAAGAAAACACTGACCACCTAGAAGGAGCATTGAAGAAAAAGACCGTCACCTCTGGCTGTGGTCAGGGAACCATGTACGGCAATGTCATGAAGCAACTGGAAAATTATCAGGTGCCTCAAATTACGATCAAGCAATCTGAAATCTACGCTGCACTGGAAGCGCTGACGCACTTTAATGACACCTACAAAAAGGCCGGCGCAGTGCATGGCTGTGCGGTCTGTCAGGGGAATCAGGTGCTATCGTTTGTGGAAGATGTGGGTCGTCACAATGCCGTGGATACCCTGGCGGGTGAAATGTGGCTCAATGACCAAAAAGGCGCGGATAAGATTTTTTATACCACCGGACGCCTGACATCAGAGATGGTCATTAAGGTCGCACAAATGGGGATTCCTCTGCTGCTCTCCCGCTCCGGAGTTACCCAGATGGGGCTCGATCTGGCCAGACAGTTCGGTATCACCACCATTGCCCGAGCTAAAGGTCTTCGCTTTCAGGTATTTACTGGTGCAGATAAGATTGAGTTTGATGTAAAAGGCGCACCAGCAGAGTAATTCGTAGATTTCGACATAAAGAAAAAGGCCTCCGATGGAGGCCTTTTCTGATTATCCGTCTACCCCTTTAAACTTCAGGAATTCTGAGTAAGTCCCGCGGAAGTCGGTGATCTTACCGTCGCGAATTTCCAGAATACGGGTAGCCAGAGAGTCTACAAACACGCGGTCGTGGGACACGAAGAACAGCGTACCTTTGTACTGCTCTAACGCCGTGTTCAGTGATTCGATCGATTCCATATCCATGTGGTTGGTCGGCTCGTCCATCAGCAGCATGTTCGGTTTGTGCATCATCAGTTTGCCCAGCAGCATACGCCCCTGCTCTCCACCGGATAGCACTTTAACTGACTTTTTGATGTCATCCTGAGAGAACAGCATACGACCAAGGAAGCTACGCACAACCTGCTCGTCGTCGCCTTCCTGGCGCCATTGCCCCATCCAGTCCATCAGATTCATGTCGGTTTCAAACTCATGCGCATGATCTTGTGCGTAGTAGCCGATGTTCGAGTTCTCAGACCATTTGAAACTGCCGGCTGTTGGTGCCTTCACTCCCGCCAGTGTATTGAGTAAGGTCGTTTTACCTACGCCGTTCTCACCGATGATCGCCACACGTTCACCAACTTCAAAAATGGCGTTGAAATTTGTGAACAGATCGTTTTCATAACCCTGCGCCAGGTTCTCAATTTCCAGTGCATTACGGAACAACTCTTTCGACTGTTCGAAACGAATGAATGGGTTCTGACGGCTAGAGGCTTTCACTTCGTCCAGCTTGATTTTATCAATCTGCTTCGCGCGCGATGTCGCCTGTTTGGCTTTTGATGCGTTGGCAGAGAAACGAGCGACGAACGTTTGCAGTTCTGCAATTTGCGCTTTCTTCTTCGCATTGTCTGCCAGTAGACGTTCACGTGCCTGAGACGCTGCGGTCATGTATTCATCATAGTTACCCGGGTAAATACGCAGCTCACCGTAATCCAGGTCCGCCATGTGTGTGCATACACTGTTCAGGAAGTGGCGGTCGTGGGAAATGATGATCATGGTGCAGTTACGTTGGTTCAGCGTTTCTTCCAGCCAACGAATCGTATCGATGTCCAGGTTGTTGGTTGGTTCGTCAAGTAGCATGATATGCGGGTCTGCAAACAGAATCTGTGCCAAAAGCACACGCAGTTTCCAACCAGGGGCAACTTCACTCATCAGACCGTAATGTTGCTCTTCCGGAATACCAACCGCAAGCAACAGTTCACCCGCTTTGGCGTCGGCCATGTAACCGTCCATTTCCGCAAACTGAACTTCAAGATCAGCAACGCGCATACCTTCGTCTTCGCTCATTTCTGGCAGAGAGTAGATGCGGTCACGTTCTTTTTTCACTTCCCAAAGTTCTTTGTAACCCATGATGACCGTATCAATAACGGTGTACTCTTCGTAGGCAAATTGATCCTGGTTCAGCTTGGCGATCCGTTCGTTGGGATCATAGCTGACGTTACCACTGGTTTGCTCGAGCTCACCACTTAGGATCTTCATAAAGGTCGATTTACCACAACCGTTAGCGCCGATAAGGCCGTAGCGATTCCCTTCGCCAAACTTCACGGAGATGTTTTCAAAAAGCGGCTTCGCGCCGAACTGCTGAGTAATATTCGCTGTGGAGATCAAAACCTTTACCTTAAATGTGTAAAAAACCGCGCCACACTACTGGTTCATAGCGGCAACTTCAAGTAATGATTTAGATTATCTACCCGCTGTGACAACGTGATGGCAGTCTGCACGTCAATCCCTGTCTCACATCTTAGACGCAGTTGTGTTTAGAATCTGGTTCGATTGTCCTTGGTTTTCTGACTCTGAACCGTGACTCAACGAAAGAGTTTCTTTTCGAATCCCCTCTTTCGCTTCATTCTGAGTGCGCGTTCGGTCGGTTTTCCGTCTACACTAATTCAAAAAATCAACAACTTATAAGTGAGTTCTATGCGTCAGGTCTTACGCTTAATGCTCTTGTTATCTTTGTGTTTGGCCCAGCCAGCTTTAGCGCAGTGGGAATACACATTTAAAAAAGAGCCCACCGTCAGTTCCGTTGCCTACAATATCAGTCAGGAAATTCGTACGCTTCCCGAACCTTTGTTCATGACAGACAAAGACATGGCGAAAGTCGAACAACTGCTCTCTGCCTCCTTGCGTGAGCAAAATGCCCAAATTGAACTATTCCGCCAGGATTTGTTGGCGTATCAGCATTCAGGCAGTGAAGAAGACTGGTTTAAAACCGAGTCAACCTACAAAACATTACGCAGTATTGCCCAGAGTAAAGAAGCGCTGCTGCAACTCACCTCTTCTGTGACTCGTGACCGCTTGACCGGTTTCGGCCCGTACGGCGTGCTTCAGTTTAAAAAAGAGTGGGAAAATACCCGGCTGAATATGAAGTATCTGGTGTTTTTTCAAATTCGCAGTGTGAAAGCTCTCATTGGAGAAGTGCTGATTTCCCCTGTTCCGGTGATCTGGGTCGGAGTCAAAGTATTCTTTATTTATCTGGTGCTCGCCTGGTGGCTTAAAAACAGCAAGCGCCTTATTAATCTGTTTTACCAGTACCATCTGGAGTCCAAAACGAATCCACCGCTATGGGTGCGCTTAGTGTGGTATATCAGCCGTGCTCACCGTGCTATTGCGGTCTTAATTGCCATCACGCTTTCATTGCGGGTTTTGGCCAATATCGACAGCCTGCAACATCTGATTTTTCTTGAGATTTTTACCTGGTGGATATTGGGCGGTTCTATTGCGGTCAGTTTCATTCTTGAGTTTGTTTACCGCAACAGTCGTTCGTCCAGTAAAGCGCTGATCGCGCTCCGTTTATCGACCATTCGCCGATACATCTGGAGCATTATTGTTGCTGGCGTGATCTTGCAAATATCGATGCGTACTGTTGGTAAAGGCACGATCTATTACTGGATCTACAATGTGCTGTTTTTCTGGTTTGTGCTGGTGACCATGAATGTTCTGCTACTGTGGAGAAAGAAAGTATTTGAAGTGGCAGAGCGCATCTCCGACCGTCCTGTTTGGGTCAACTGGGCAATTGATCACAAAGAGACGTTTTTGGTGAGTATTGCGGCGACGGCGGTAGCCGCATTCTGGATTACCGTACACAGTTTTAAACATCGTCTCATTAGTGCCTTATCTGGCTATACGCTGTTTAGTCAGGCGCTTGCCTACCTGTTTCGGATAGAAGTTGCTAAGCAGACAGGCAATGTGCAAACGAACCCTAATTTCGTGCGCATCAAAGGTAATCAGGCCTTTGAATATGTTCTTCCTGGATCGGCCGACAGCCGTTTGTTTGACTATGGCTCGGATGAAATCAAGCAACTGTCGCATTACTTGATAAGCGACAGTCCTGCGATTTGTGTGATATCCGGCGAACGCGGTATTGGTACAACCACGCTGTTACGCCAGCTACTCGATAAAGTGAAAAATGCCGAACCCGTTTATCTCAATTGCCCTTACGCCGGTTACAGCGCCTTACTGAAACATTTAGCGGTGAGTCTCGGGATGGAAGAAGAAAGCAGCGAGATTCAGATCCTGTCCCAGCTGCGAAAAAGTGACACCAGTTATCTCATCGCGGTCGACAACGCTCAGCGTCTGGTTAAACCCATGGTTGGCGGTCTGTCGGATTTGATTCGCCTGACTAACTTGCTACGTCGTTCCAAGAAAAACCACCGGGTGGTTATGGCGGTTGAAAAAGCGAGTTGGCGTTTTGTCGACCGAGCGCGCGGCGAGCGTCTGCTGTTTGATTTAGTCACCTTTTTGCCTCGCTGGTCAGAAAAACAGATTGGTGAATTGCTCGACAGCCGTATCAACCGAGACGTCGAGCATCCGGTTTGTTTTGATGGCTTGGTCGTGCCTAAACAGTGGGATCAGGAAGACATCACTGAAGAAGACCGCGCTAAACAAGGGTTCTACCGCATTCTCTGGCACTACTCTGATGGCAACCCAACGGTGGCACTGCGTTTTTTCCGTCTGTCACTTAATCGAAACAAAGAAACACAACAAGTGGTGGTTCGTTTGTTTACCGCGCCGGAGTCCCAAGAGCTGGAAAAAATGCCCAAACCCATGCTCGCAGTACTGCGCTCAATTGTTCAGTTGGAAGTTGCTTCCACAGAAGAGCTGTCGGAGTGTACCCAGTTAAGTGTCGCTGAAGTACTCGGCACGCTGCGCTATTTCCAAAGTCGCGGTTACATCGAGTGGAACGAAGACAAAGCACGGGTTTCGGATCACTGGTTCCGTCATATTACCAACGTATTAGACCGTCAGCATTTATTGGTGAAATAGTTATGTACAGAGTCCTTTTTCTGATTCTTTCTTTGCTGGTTACGACACCGACTTTGGCGTCAGAGGAACTGGCGCAAGTAGAAAATATCACCCAGATTGCCACGTTAATTCGTTGGAGTGGCGTGTTCTTTTCCGTATTAGTGATTGCCGCAACCTGGGTCCTGATCAAGTTCATGAACTCAATGGTTGAGAGCATTGGTTCACAGTTCGCCCAGTACCGGATGCTGCTGCAAAAGTTGCAGTCTTTCCTGCAGTTTTTCATTTATATGACCGCGGGTTTGATTGTGTTCATGATGAGTTTTCGTATCAACGATCAGATCCTGACATTGATTGGCGGTACGCTGGCAGTGTCGGTGGGTTTTGCGCTCAAAGATTTGGCGGCGTCGTTCATTGCCGGAATGACGGTCATGATTGATCGTCCGTTTCAAGTTGGTGACCGCGTCACGTTTGAGGGGAACTATGGCGACATTATTGCCATCGGTCTTCGCTCTGTCAGAATGCGTACATTGAGCGATGACATCATTACGATTCCGAACAACAAATTCCTGAATGAAGTAACCACCAGTGGCAACTATGGCGCATTAGACATGCAGGTCGTCATTCCATTTTATGTCGGCATGGATGAAGACATTGTGTTAGCGCGAGACTTGATTCAGGAGGCGGCTTCTTCCAGTCGCTATATTCATTTGCCCAAACCGGTGACCGTGTTGGTTAAACAAACCATCGCAGACAACTACCTGGCGATACAGCTAACCTGTAAAGCGTATGTGGTGGATACGGCCTACGAAAAGTTGTTTGAGACAGACATTACCTTAAGGGTGATGAAAGAGTTTAAGAAACACGGCATCAAGCCACCGAAAATCGCAGTCAACGCCGGATGATCCCCAGCCCCTGAATACTCAGGGGCTGTTTGTTTTCATAAATCAAGCGTATTGCGAACTCGGCTCATTTGGTCCATAATTGCTAGACCAAATGAGCCAAGAGGTACTGAGATATGACAGCAACAGCGATGAAAAGCTTCAAACCGAAGTCGTCATATAAGAACAACTTCTGGTTTAGCATGGGGATTGAAAACGAATCGACCGCTAAGAATGAAGCCGTGCACCAAGGCTTCGAACCTCAGGTGTACATCAACATTCTGGAAAAGGCCAACTTATCGCAAAGTGAATTCCATCATGTTACTCATATTCCCATCAGCACCATCAAACGCCGTTTAGCGAAAGGTGAACGTTTCAGTATGCAGGAAAGCGATGTGATGTATCGCCTTGCCCTGCTGGTCAAACTGGCAACGGATCTGTTTGATGATGAAGAACGTGCGTTAGAGTGGCTCAAAGAGAGTGTCTACGGCCTGGCCGGAAAACGTCCTCTGGATATGATTTCCACTACGGCGGATTTTGAAGTGGTGCGTGATCTCATCGGCCGTATTGAGCACGGGGTCTTTTCCTGATGCTCATGTATCGGCTGACTCAGAAAAAATACGCCGATTCTCCTTTCAGCCCCAATGGCGCTAAGTGGTTTGGGGGGCGATGGAACTCTAAAGGTACCGAAGCCCTCTACTTTTCCGAATCTGAATCATTGTGTTCTCTGGAAGTGTTTGTTCATCTCAACAATACGCCAGACATGATCGATAGGTACGATTTGTACCGGATAGATGTACCGGACAAGCTGATCGTAAAACTCAGCCGTTCAGACCTCCCACCTAACTGGCGTTCGATTCCACCCAGTGAATCAACCCAGTTGATCGGTGATGAATTTCTCAATATTGCTGCATCCGATTTTGCTGTCTTGCAGGTGCCATCCGTTATTTCTCCGCGAGACAAAAATTATCTGATCAACCCCAACCATCCTGCTTTGAAAAAGGTATTCGCCAAAGCGGAGAAACTGCAATTTGAGTTTGATCCCCGCATCTTTAAATAACCGCTTATCTCAGGCAAGGGCTGTCATCCGGTAAGACCATCGCCAGCGCCTGATGCTGGACTTCAAAACGAATTTTCTGAGAACGATAAGGTTCACCATCCAAGTTGAGTGGTAGCGTTTTCGGAAAATCGATTTCCAGCCAGTTGGTTTTCAAGTGGACCACAAACTCACCGTTTTCCTTAGGATTTTTGATCTCTTCGATCACCTGAGGTAAATCGTGTGGCAAGAATGGCCGGACTACGGTGACGTCCATATCGCCATCGTTTATTAGCGCGTAAGGAGCCATCTCTTGTCCACCGCCAGCCAGACGGCTGTTGCAAAACGCCCCGACCAGAATGTCACCAGTCCAGCTTCCCTTGCTTACGGATAAAGTGCCTTCATATGGGCGAAACCCCAGAGCTTTTACAATACCAGTCAGCGTATAGGCGCCACCGCCGAGGAAGTTTTTTAATTCAATCGGAGTTTCCGCGGTTATCTCGGCCCCAAACCCTGCTGCCGCGACATTGATAAAACAGCGATCATTGGCTTTCACGTAATCTATCTGATGGGTTTGCCCATGGATCGCCAATTCAAGCGCAGCGGCTATGGTGGTGGGAATGCGATTCGCAGTAGCAAAGTCATTGGCTGTTCCCATAGGGATCACCGCCAGCTCTGGTCGTTGCTCGTGAGCAAGTGTGTCTAACGCATTCACCGCTTCGTTTAGCGACCCATCCCCGCCCGCGACCAATATTCGTTCAATTCCGTCCTGACTGGCTTCTTCAACCAAACGGAGCATATCGGCCGATTCCCAGGTAACACGAACCTCTAAGGGCTCCCCCTGTTCGCGAATCGCGAAAATAGCCTCTCTTAGCGCCGGTTCGCCAGCTTTCTTGCCATTTAGAATAGCTCTGAAACGTTTCATCATGACTCCTGTCTACGTGCCTATCGGTTCATATTACACCAAATATTCTGTCATTAAGGTTAGTAAGTCGTCAGGTTTCCTCTGGCACCTCTTTTGGCCAATTGTCAGTGCGCTGTAAAAACGTGATCCCGGACGAAACCTGATGACATGACGAAACCTAAACATGGATAGTCGCGCCAAATGAACTAGGGTTACATTACGTGTTCGTAAAAACAAGGAGACCAAAATGGCGGCAATCAGACAGGAAATCCCACATCGAGTGACGGTTTACCATGATAGCGATGAGCAGGAAAAAGAGCTGAAAAATGCGATGCTTCCTGAAAAGCCACGTTACTTTAATGGTCACCCGACTTATCGGGGAGAGAACTTAGAGGAGTTCAAAGACCGGCTGGATGCGTTAGGTATGTCTGTAGATATGTGATTCACGACAGAGAGTTGTAACGGAGTGCCAAGGCACTCCGTTTTTGTTTGGGAGGTTAACTCAGCGTTTTACTCATTAGCAACAGATCCCACCAACGGCCATTTAAGTAACGCGTCCCACGTTCAAGAGCGTAAGTTTCAAACCCAAGTGAGCGATAACAATGTAGTGCGGTTTCATTGTGTGTAAAGACCGCCAAAGATGCATTCAAACAGTTATACTGCTCTCGGGCTTTATCCATGACCAGAGTCAGCATGCTCGAACTGTACCCTTGCCCACGTTTGTCTGGTGAAACGAATACCCGGCAAATCCGGCAACTTTGTGCTTGTAAAATAAACAGTTCGACAAATCCAACGGGTTCACCTTTATCCATCAGCACATAGGGTTGCACGTTCTTCTGGGCGCAATGTTGCCGAATCTGTTTGTGAGTCAACGGAAAACGGTAACATGGCCCGCCCCATAAGAAATTCAGCTCAGCATTATCTATCCAATTTATGAGCAACGGATAGTGCTGCTCCTCAAATGCGATAAGCTCCATTCAACCTCTCCCGTACAAACACCTCTCATAACTATATGAAAGTCAATGTTATAGCAAGACCTCCGAGAGGATCTGCTTATAGGTTGGTTACGTTGAGATAGGTTTCGGCTTTCTTTGGCAGATAAATACTGAAACACGCCCCTTGGGCAGGTTCAGACGTGACTCTGATTTCTCCGCCTGTTTGGCTTAACAGACTTTGAGAGACAGACAGGCCCAGCCCTGTTCCGTCGCGTTTGGTGGTGTAAAATGGATCAAACACTCGCTTGAGGTGCTGTGGCCTGATACCACATCCTTCATCTTTTACATGAATGATCGCGCCGCACACCTCTTCGTTTTCAATCCAGTCTTCACTAATAATTGTCAGACACCCTTCGCCTTTCATGGCGTGAATGGCGTTCATTTGCAAATTGACCATCACTTGCAATAGGTGATGACGGTTCACTTCAACCGGGGAATGGGCGTCCAGATGAGTTTCAAACTGAATATCGCGTTTCTTCGCACCAGTTTTTACCAACGTAATGCTCTCATCAATGATCGGATTCACGTGTTGCCAGGTGACTTCGTCCTGCACGCCGCCCTGACGGCTATACTGTAACAAGCTGCGTGTAATGTTACGAATACGGTCAATTTGAACCATGATGGCTCCAATTTCTTCGTCAACCCTTGCCGCTTCGGGGCCCAGTTCAAATTTTATCAGTTCCACGTTACCCAGGATTACGGCTGTCGGGTTGTTGATCTCATGAGCAATGCCTGCGGTCAGTTCCCCCAGTGCTGCCAACTTTTCGCTGACCACTAGTTTATCTCGGGTTTGATGGAGCAACTTGATGTGCAGCTCCAACTGTTCGGTTTTCTCCGACAAGCTGGCTGTCCGTTCCGCCACCTTATTCTCCAACTGCTTCGCGGCACTTTTGACTTCTTCTCTACGAGCATTGAGAGAGTCCAGCATGTTGTCAAACTGGCGTGCGAGCTGGGCAAGTTCATGCTCTTTATCCAATCCCAGCTCACCAATACGTTGATGTTTGCCAATCTGAACCAGCTTCACCACTCGGTGAATACGTTCAATCGGTGCGAACAAATCCCGTGATCCCCGATAAACAGCGAACCCCGAAACAAGCAATAACACCAGTGTCACAGTGCCAATCTCAAAGATGTTCGTGACGTAGGCCTCTAAGAAAGGCCACATCAGATAGCCGGTATACAACATGCCGATGACATTATTGTACTGATCCCTGATTGGTTGATAGGCCGTGATGTACCAGGCATCGTATACATACGCCAGATTGACCCACTCTTTCCCGTGCGTGAGGACGACGCGTCGGACTTCTTTTGAGACTCGGGTACCAATCGCGCGGCCAATACGATCATCGCTGTCGAGCGGCACATTAGTACTGACTCGCAAATCATCTAAAAACAGTGTTAACGTGCCGACCGGACGTAGTGAGTTTTCTTTGTCGGGGTAGATCAGATCACGAATCTGGTCGACCAACACGGTGCTGTTGTTCAGCAACAGCCCTCCGTCCAGAAAGCCGATAAGATCATTATGCAGGTTATAAACAGGTATCACCGTCCGACTGATCAGACCGCGGCCTTCGATACGCTGAGTCTTAAGGATCGCGATTTGCGCCCGGCTGGCTAAGTTGGGGTCAAGCTCACTGAGCTCTTTCTGCGTCAGGACATCAAAGAATGACGCTTTGCGCGTCAAATCCAGGAAGCGGAATTTTTTATCTATGGTGTCCACAGTATGAAAACGCAGAAAATCCAACCCATAACGATTTTTCTGTTGTTGCACCCATGCGGTAAGCTCAGCGGGATCGGAGAGCTGATTAACGTGATTACGAAACGAATATGACTCAGCAAAAGCCCTCACAAAATTGGCCTGTTTTTGCTGCAACAGTGTGATGCTGTTGCTGGCAACGCCAAGGCGTTCGGATACGTCAATCAGTGCACTTTTCCAGGTGTAGTGAATTGACCAATAAACACTGATGGCAATTAAAGCGATCAGCGTAAAGACGATGGGCGCTGAGGTAAGGATCAGCAGGCGGTAGCGCACCATGATTTTGAACCGGTAACGCCACTTGGCCAGCCACCCATGCTCAGCCGACATAGGAACTCCCTTCCGCTTCCCACTCTTTGAACTTACGCTCCAGCGTTTTACGAGCTACGCCTAATCGTCTGGCGGCAGCAGACTTATTGCCATCATGGGCATCGACAACTTGCTGAATATGGGCTTTTTCTACCTCTTTGAGAGACCAGTCGTCTGGGTACCCTTCTCCCTGATGCACTTGCTCTTCTTGCAGGTTGAGCAACTCTGCACCACTCGACACTGTCATGGAAACGTGTTTCGCGGCCTGTACATCACGCCATTGGTGCGCTGGCGGTTTGCCCAGAAGAATACAGCGTTCAATCTGGTTTTTCAGTTCACGGATGTTACCCGGCCAGTCGTATTCGTTCAGCGCCAGAATATCCTCATGAGCCCATTTTGGTTTAGGTATGCCCAACTCCGTCGCCAGCATGTGGGTAAAGTATGGCACCAGTTCCGCCAGATCGGTCTTGCGCTTTCTCAGTGGTGCCACTTCTATGCGCAGCACATTTAAACGGTAATAAAGGTCGGATCGAAAATGCCCGTTCTTTACTTCCTCCTGCAGATTACGGTTGGTCGCTGCCACGACTCTCACATCCACGGCCAGCTCTTTTTCTGTACCAACCGGCCGAATGGTGCGTTGCTCCAGAACACGCAGCAAAGCCGATTGCATTGACAATGGCATTTCACCAATCTCATCAAGAAATAACGTTCCTCCATTTGCGACGCGAAACAGGCCCTCACGGCTTTTCTTGGCCCCCGTAAACGCGCCTGAGGCGTGGCCAAATAGCTCACTTTCCAGCAGCTCGGGGGCAATTGCCCCACAGTTGACAGGCACAAACGGCCCTTTTCGGCCGCTGGCTTCATGGACACCACGCGCGACCAGTTCTTTCCCGGTGCCGGATTCTCCTTCAATCAATACGCTGGCTCTGGAAGGGGCAAACTGTGTAATCAACTGTTTGAGCAGACGGGTTTTTTCCGATTGACCAACGATCTCCGTTCTGATGTGGCGCTGCATGTCTTGGTTGAGCGCGTATTGCATTCGCTGTTGAACACGTTTGTCCATGCAGCGCTTAACCGCGGAAAGCATTTGATCCAGGTTAAACGGTTTCAGGATGAAGTCCGACGCACCGAGCTTGAGCGCCGAAATTGCGGTTTCCAGATCTGCGTAGCCGGTCATAAAGATAACGTCGGCGGGTTTGTCTTTGTCATGAAACGCTTCTTCCCACTCAATACCTGACCGCCCCGGTAAATTGATGTCCAGAACAATCAAATCGTAATGATTGGCTTGTCTGAGTTGCTCAGCTGCTTCCACACATCCGGCGCAATCCACGCTGGCAAACCATTTTCCCAACGCTTTTTTCAAAATAGCCTGCATTCCCGGTTCATCATCAACAACCAGAACGGAAAAGGCGCTGTACAGTGAAGAGTGGTTAGATTCCAGTGACATAGACAAAAGATCTCAGTTCATTTGAATGGGACAGAGTGTACCAACTTTTCTTAATGTCAAAATAGTAAACATGCGACATTTTGTCCCAGCTCAACATTTATGTTCATTAAATCACTGAAATTGGTTACCTAATGGGCCAAACTAAGTGTTGAGAAGTTGGCACCCTACTTGCTGTATCGACGCTAACAACCCCGTTAATACTCACGTTGAGGGAACACACAACAATGAAAAACATTACGCTTTTGGCGACCACTATTTTGGCCGTTACCAGTTATTCTGTGTCTGCCGCGCAAGATACGTCACACATTCGCCTCGCTACGACCACCAGTACCTATCATTCAGGTTTGCTTGATTACTTGCTGCCTCAATTTGAAAAAGACACAGGTTACAAAGTCGATGTCATCGCAGCCGGCACGGGCAAATCGCTCAAAATGGGTGAAAACGGTGATGTGGATTTGGTGATGACCCACGCGCCGAAAGCGGAGGCCAACTTTGTTGAAAAAGGCTACGGCGTGATGCCTCGCAAACTGATGTACAACGATTTCGTGATCGTCGGACCGAAAAACGACCCCGCGCATATTGCGGAGCAAAACAATGTTTTGGACGTTTTCAAGAACATTGCGACGTCTGACGTAACCTTCATTTCTCGCGGCGATGACTCGGGCACAGACAAAAAAGAGAAAAATCTCTGGTCACAAACCCGAATGGAACCTAACTTTGGTGGCTATAAAGCCGTTGGACAAGGTATGGGTCCTACGCTGAACATGGCGTCGGAACTGCAGGGATACACCATGTCGGATCGCGGTACCTGGCTGGCCTATCAGAACAAACTGGATTTGAAGATCCTGTTCCAGGGCGACAAAAAACTGTTCAACCCATATCAAGTTATTCTGGTTAACCCTGAGCGCTATCCAAGCATCAATTATCAAGGTGCGAAAGTGTTCAGTGACTGGCTGGTTAACCCAAAAGGTCAGCAGTTGATCAACGAATTCCGCCTCAATGGAAAACAGCTGTTTGTCGCTAACGCTAACGAGAAGTAACTCTTGATGAGTTTGTGGCAAACGACACAGGAAGCCGTCGGGCTTTTACTGAGTCTGGATAAGGCATTGTGGGAGATTGTTGCGGTCTCTTTTTCGGTGTCTTTGTCCGCTATATCGCTGGTGCTGCTGCCAGCGATTCTGCTTTCCTTTGTCCTTGCGTATACCGAGTTCAAAGGAAAGTGGTTTTTGTTGTCGATAATCAACACCATGCAGGCCATTCCCACCGTCGTAATTGGCTTATTGTTGTATATGATGCTCTCCCGCTCTGGGCCGCTGGGCAATTGGGAAATGCTATTCACTCAAAAAGCGATGATTTTCGGCCAAATGCTGGTTTGTTTCCCAGTGTTGGTTTCTATGATGCATGGCGCACTTCAATCCAGTGATCGACGGGCCATAGAAACAGCCATCACACTGGGTGTTTCGACGAGTCGCATAGCAGCAACTATGATTTGGGAAACACGTTTTCCTCTGATGGCAGCAACGATTGCGGGTTTTTCTCGCATTGTCACTGAAGTGGGTTGCTCCATGATGGTCGGTGGCAACATTATGAGCGTGACCCGGAATATCCCGACCGCCATTGCACTGGAAAGCAGTAAAGGCGCTTTTGCTCAGGGCGTGGCACTTGGAATTGTGCTGCTCACCCTCGCGTTGGTGCTTAACTTTTTGCTCAGCAGTATGCGTGGCAAAGGTTATTTGAGAACGTAAGGGGTCGTATGACGATAAAAATAACTGCAACTCAGCTCTCGATGCGATTCAAAGAGCGAGTGTTGTTCCACATACCTGAACTGTCGATCGGTCCCAATGACGCCATTTATCTCAAAGGCGATAATGGGGTGGGTAAAACTACCCTATTGAAGATTTTGTCTGGCTTGCTAAAGCCGACGACAGGCGCTATTCATGCCCCGGCTGACAGCTGGTTAGCCAAATTGACCCGCCGCGCTGGTCGAAAAGATGTCACGTACCTGCACCAGTCCCCTTACCTTTTTGATGGCAGCGTATATCAAAATGTCGTTTATGGTATTCGCTTTCAAAAAGAATCCGCAAAAGATAAGCGAGCTCAAGTCATCACTGCATTGCGCATGGTAGGGTTGGAAACACTCGCCGACGAACATATTTCGGTATTGTCCGGAGGAGAAAAGCAACGTGTGGCGATGGCCAGAGCCTGGATTCTCAAGCCGTCCATCCTATTGATGGACGAACCAAGTGCATCGCTGGATCAAGAGTCGATTGAGCGTCTCGTGATCATGGCGAAAGACATGCTGTCGCGCGGAGCAAGTTTGGTGATCACCAGTCATCAGGCGAATGCCCTGACCGAAATCTGCAAAAAGCAGTGGTGGATCAAGGACAATACTCTGGTAGAGTCGCCGTTGTTACACATTATTCAAGATTCAGTACAAGAGAATTCTTATGCTAATTCCAACGCAAACTAGTTGGGTGATTTTGGCTGGCGGACGGGCCAGTCGTATGGGTGGTAAAGACAAAGGACTGATTGAACTCAATGGAGTACCGCTGGTTCAGCATGTGCTGAACAAACTCGTATCGCAAACATCTCGTATCATCATCAATGCGAACCGCAATATTAGCAGTTACGCAGAGCTCGCCCCCGTCGTCAGTGACACGTTTCCGGACTATCCCGGGCCATTAGGCGGCATCCATGCCGGGCTGCAATTCGCGAATACAGACTGGGTTGGTTTTGTCCCCTGTGACAGTCCTTTTGTTTGCGATGATCTCGTCGAACGCTTCTGCCGTGCAGTGAAAACCGATACCGATATCGTTGTGGCACATGATGGTGAACATCAGCAACCCGTATTCACGCTATTTCATAAGCGCGTGCTGCCAAAACTGATCGCCTTCCTGCAACGCGGCGATCGCAAAATCATTCTTCTTTATCAGGAGTGTCATACTGAATATGCAGATTTCAGCGATGCTCAGGATTGCTTTATCAATCTCAATACACCGGAAGAACTGGCTCAATTTGGAACTTTGCAATCATGACCATGACACTCCCCTCGATTCCACTACTTGGTTTTGCCGCCTACTCCGGCACTGGCAAAACGACCCTACTGGAAGCGCTGTTACCCAAGTTGACTGATGCCGGACTTCGCCTCGGTGTTTTAAAGCATGCCCATCATAACTTCGACGTCGATAAACCGGGAAAAGACAGCTACCGACTGCGTAAAGCCGGTGCTTCTCAAATGCTGATTGCATCGCGAAATCGTTATGCTCTGATGACCGAAACCCCGGACGCTGAAGCTGAGTTCAGTTATTTGCTCAGTCGTTTTGATGTTAACAGCCTGGATCTCATTCTGGTCGAAGGGTGCAAGAACATCGCGTTTCCAAAAATCGAACTGCACCGTGACGCGGTAGGCAAACCCTGGCTTTATCCCAATGATGACAACATTATTGCTATCGCAGCTGACTCAAGCGTAGATTCCGCCATGCCTCAATTGGACATTAATGATTTGGACGGCATTGCCGCGTTTGTGCTCAACTATGCCAACGGGTCAGTCCGGCAATCAAAGTCACAAGTCGCAACCTGTGATACCCTTTCGCCCGCATTTCTTTCGGTCGCACAAGGTCAGGAGCAGATCCTAACTCAGGTCACAGCTATTGATTTGGTCGAAAAGGTCGCACTTGAACACGCCTATGGCCGCGTATTGGCTGAGGACGTTCATTCACCAATCAATGTGCCGCGATATACCAACTCGGCTATGGATGGATTTGCGATTCGATCTCAAGACATTGGTCTCGACCGCTATCAGGTAGTGGCTGAAGTGATGGCTGGCTATGCCTACGACAAGCCTTTGTTGGCTGGCCAGGCGGTAAAAATCATGACAGGTGCTCCGACACCAGAAATGGCGGATACCGTGGTCATGCGTGAAGCTGCCACCATTGACGGTGACACTGTCACGCTATCGACTCATCAAATCAAGCCAGGACAGAACGTTCGTCTGGCTGGCGAAGACCTGTCTTATGGACAAACGGTCTTTTCCGCTGGCACACGAATCAGTTCACCTGAAATGGGGATGCTGGCTTCGCTTGGGTTAAGCCGCTGTCCTGTTAAGCGCCGTTTGCGAGTGGGTGTTTTTTCTACCGGTGACGAAGTTCAGGCTCCCGGCGAGACGCTGGGTGAAAATACCATTTACGATTCTAACCGTTATACCTTAATCGGACTTCTGACCAACCTGAACTGTGACACCGTCGACTATGGCATTTTACCAGATGATCAGCAGACGATGACCAACGCGCTTCAACGCGCATCACAAGAAACCGACCTGGTGCTCACATCGGGTGGTGTTTCGGTCGGTGACGCCGACTATATTAAGCTGGCGCTGAAAACATTGGGCCACATCGACTTCTGGCGCATTAACATGCGCCCGGGCCGGCCTCTGGCGTTCGGGCATCTGTCTCAAGTGCCATTTTTCGGCCTGCCAGGTAATCCGGTTGCTGTTATGGTGTCATTCATTAACTTTGTTGAACCGGCGATTCGTAAAATGCAGGGCGAAGTGGACTGGCAACCTTTGAAAATGCCAGCCATCGCCATAGAGTCGCTGCGTTCACGACAAGGACGAACAGAATTTACGCGCGGAGTTTACGAACTGAGTGCGCAGGGCCAGTTACAGGTTCGAACCACAGGTAAGCAAGGGTCCGGAATTTTGCGTTCAATGAGCGAAGCCAATTGCCTGATTGAGATTGATCCGGCCATTGATACAGTAAAACCTGGAGAAAGCGTGACAATCATTCCGCTTCAAGGCAGAATCTAGCGCAAATGACATTCTAAGGTCGGCTCCGCTGGCCTTTTCTTTTTAAGTGAACACTATGGCACGTACAATTATTTATACTTACCAGGACGAAGAGAAAACCCTGACTTTCTCTTATCAGCAACACCGTAATATCCACGAAGCGGTGGCTGAAGCCGAAGGGATCGATCTGACTGACTTTCTAAAAATGGAGCTGCAGGTTGAAGCGGTTTCCGATACCAAAGCCGTTCGCAACTATCGTGACAACCACTTCCGCAAGCTTGGCTTCGGAAAAATTGCATTGCTGCCAAAAGAAAACTTCGGTGTGGGTAAAAAACCAAAAGCGTAGCCGCGCCTCTGGAGAAACAGAAAGGGCTTGCATCACGCAAGCCCTTTTCGTAACTAGCGAAGTTACTTAATATTGAGGAATGCCGCTCCGCGCACACCACCGGAATCTCCGTGTTTGGCTTTGATGATTTTTGGACACTTGGCAACCGACAATAAGTACTTCGGTACACGCTTAGGCATCTCTTCGTAAATCAGTTCGAAATTAGATAACCCGCCGCCCAAAACCACCACATGCGGATCGTTGGCGGTAAAGATATTGGCAAAGCAAATCGCCAGTAACTCCATAAAGCGTTCTACATGCTCGACGGCATTAGCTTCACCTTGTTGATAAGAGTGAATAATATCGATGGCTTTTTTGGGTTGAGCAAAATAGTGCTCATAGATCAATTCAAAGCCGCGACCAGACAAATAGCTGTCTAGGCATCCTTTTTTTCCACAGCCACACCCTAACAAAGGCGCGTTGTCTCCCAGATGAAACCACGCATCAATGGGCAGGCGCATGTGGCCCAACTCACCTGCGACGTGATTGCGACCCGAAAATACTTTTCCTTCATACACCAGACCACCACCAAACCCAGTGCCCAGGATCAAACCCATTACGGATGGTTCGTCCTTCAGCTCTTCGTCCCAGGCTTCAGATAAAGCAAAACAGTTGGCGTCATTCTCAATTTTGACGCTGCGGCCGATTCTGGCTTCCAGATCAGCACGCAAAGGTTTACCTTTGGCCGCTGGCACATTGACGGTCAGTACGGTGGCGTCATCCGCGTCTTCCATACCGGGTAATCCGAGGCCAATTTTCCCTTCACAACCAAACTGCTGATCGTATTTTTCGACCAGCCCCGCAATCGTTTCGACCAATAAGTCGTAGTTTGCTGTCGGCGTCGCAACACGTTCCGTTGCCACACGCTCGAGTTTTTCATTAAACGCACCAAATTCAATTTTGGTACCACCGACGTCAAAGCCGTAATACATGCAGGTTCTCTCCGTAAATATATCAAGCCCAAATCCGGGGCAAAAAAACAAATAATGAGTGCATTATCCATATAGCTACGCCTACAATCCGTGACCAGAGGCAGATTTACGTCCGCCCCTGAGCTGATTGCACAAGGAGCCATCAACAAAACTGTCACTTTTAGAGTGACTTCGCGCTTTTATTTATGTTCAAGGAAACGTTTCAGCGCTGGTTTCGATAGATCATGCTTGAATCGTGTCTTACTCAGTAGGTAACTTTCGCGAAATGCTTCGAACCACAGACTGAGCGTTTTGGCAGTAGCCTGCTCCCCTATCTGCTCAAGGACCATGGCCGCGACCTCCACGGTTGAGAGGTGCGTGTCATTGTCAGAGCGCCGCATCATGTATTGAGACACAACGTCCGGTGTGACCGACAACACTGGCAGACCATTCAGGTAAGGTGACTTGCGGAACATTCTTCTGGCCTCCCGCCAGCTGCCATCCAGCAGAATGAGTAGCGGTGTTTTGCTCGGTACAAGGTACGCTTCAGCGTCAATGAGCAGACGCGACTGATCTTCTACGTAGCTGTCAGGAAAAATCACCACCGGTTGATAGTGTTCATTTTGCAGTAACTGAATGATTTCTGAGTCCGGTTCGGTCCTATTCCATTGATAGACATATGTTTCTTTAACCGTATCCGCAATCAAACGACCGGTATTGCTTGGTTTAAACACCTCGTTATCAGAAACGAGCAACAGTATCGCAACTCCTGATTCAACATCGGGTTGGTGGGCACATAAACAGTGCTGGAGCGACACCTGACAATACTGGCATCGTTCTACTTTGGCCCCCCTGGCATTGAACGGTTTCGTGGAGAGCGACAGACGATGTTGAAAGAGGCGGTGGAAAGCGTGAATTCTCATTAATGTTAAGTTTATGCTGTTTTATGGGCGGCATTGTACTTAGAGTAAATACAGATTCAAACAGGAACCTATTATGAATAATCCGGAATGGATTCGACTGAGCTTTTTTCTGTCTGTGCTGGTGATATGTGCCCTTTGGGAATGGGCAGCACCGCGAAAAGTACTCACGCAGCGTAAAAGCACTCGTTGGCTGAACAATCTAGGCATTGTCGGACTGAACAGCTTGTGCCTTGCCCTGCTTATGCCTGTGTTGGCTGTTGAAACCGCGATCCTCGCTCAGGGTTCTGAAATCGGCTTATTCAACCATGTTGCGTTACCAATCGGAGTAGAACTGGTTCTATCGGTGCTGTTGCTTGATCTGGCTATCTATGCTCAGCACATATTATTCCACCGCGTTCCTTTGTTGTGGCGTTTACACCGTATGCACCACGCGGATCAGGATATTGACGTCACCACGGGATCGCGCTTTCATCCAATAGAAATTCTGTTGTCGATGGGCATCAAAATCGCACTGGTTATTTTATTAGGACTTGACCCTCTCAGCGTGGTGGTTTTTGAAATCATCCTCAATGCCAGCGCGATGTTTAATCACAGCAATGGCTGGATGCCACTGAAATGGGATACTGGATTACGCAAACTCGTAGTCACACCAGACATGCACCGCGTTCATCATTCTGTGATTGAGCGAGAAACGCATTCTAATTTCGGTTTTTTTCTGTCAGTTTGGGATCGTCTGTTCGGTACGTACCGCAGTCAGCCCGAACAAGGCCATCAAGGTGTGACAATCGGTTTGCCGCTGTTTCGTTCCGAGCGTGAACAATGGCTGGATAAAATGCTCACCCAGCCGTTTCGTAACCACGAATAATACAGACCGCTACAGTTCATATTTGTGCAGCATGGCTTGTTGGTGCCCTGCAATATCGGCCACCTGTTCCGAGCTTTCGACCATGGCTTCAAGTTGTCGCTTGGTCTCCTGGCCTTGATCCGACACGCGAGTGATTGACTGGCTGACATCTGCGGTTGCCCGCTCCTGCTCTTCGGTCGCCACGGTAATCTGCTCCACACGTTGGCGGATGTGATCAACGGCTTGTTGAATGTCTTCAAAGGCCGTTTTGACCGCTTCACTTGATTCAAGTGCGTGGGCCATTTCTTGCCTTGATTCCGTCACGGCGTCTCGAGACTGTTGCGCCGCTGCAACCAGTTCCCGCATGCGTTCGCGAATATTGGCCGTTTGCATCGAGGTATCACTGGCCAATTTTCTCACTTCATCGGCAACGACGGCGAACCCTCTTCCCTGTTCCCCAGCGCGAGCGGCTTCAATAGCAGCATTCAAAGCGAGTAAATTGGTATTTTCTGCAATCCCCGAAATCATATCGACCATCTCGCGGATCTGTTTAACCCGGTTATCCAGCTCAACCATAGATGTTTCATTCTGATTCATGGATGTTTCGAGCGACTGCAGACGCTGGCGGTTCTGCTCAACCACTTGTACACCGCGCGCGGAATGTTGAGCTGCCGTTTGCGACTCAGCGTAAGATTCGTTGGTCACTGACGCAATTTCTCTAATTGAGGCTTCGAGCTGAGTAATGGTGGTCACCATACTGGATAACGATGCGTTCTGCTGTGTCAGGCTCTGATTGGACTGTTCTGCGGCGTTGTGGCTCAGTTCTGCAGTCTGGTATAAGGTCTCACAGTTGCTGGTTACGGTGATCAGTGATTCACGAGTCGACGAAATCACCTGATTGAGTTTCATCGCGACGTCTTTTAGCTCTTTGGGGCCTTGTGCGGCAACCTCTCTCGTAAAATCGTGATCAATTAAATGACCTAAATGGCGGACAATGTGACGTAGCCCTCGGTTAATCCAGGTTCGTAGCGTAAACCAGGAGCCCAGAATCAACATAACCAGTGCAACGCCACTTATCACGACAGTATTCAACACGCTGTTAATCGTACTGTGAACCACATTTTCACTCTCGGCGATCAACGTTTGCGCGGTGGCGGAAATGGCGTTTAACAAATCCACTGTTTTGCTGGCCACCTCTGCCGCTTCTTTAATTTCCTGTTGTTGGATTTCGGCTTGTTGGAGCTTAGACAGGATTTGCTTCAACACACCGTTTTCTTCAAACCCTGACTTCACCATGTCATAAGGTGCTGTCAGACTGGCAAACTCAGTGACATCGGGGTGCCACTCTTTGAAGTCGTCATAAGCGAGATTAATCCCGGCGATGCGGTTACGCATCTCTTTGTATTCTTGCTCAGCATTGTGCAACTTGGTCTGCACCATCATCATTAAGAAGGTGCTCTCCATTGAGCTGGCGCTGGCAATAAAACGATTAGCTGCATCGGCGGACTCAGGGTTGTCCACCGCCAGGAACGAACTAATGCGGTTCATCTCTGGGCCAATAGAACTCAGGCCATAACGAAATGATACTGTCTGTTCGTCAATGATCTGTTGTTTGTCCAGCAAAGCACGTTGTGTGGAGAGAATAGACGACGATAAGGATTGCAATCGAGAGATATAACTCTGCAGCGATTGCTTTTGCTCATCGGTAATGGCGTCACTGAAATTGTCGGCAATAGTAAAGACATTGCTTACCAATTGTTGAGTCTCAGAGGCCAATGTATTGATGTTATTGGTCATTGATGTGAGTTCATCAGCACTCTGAGCCCTGGAGCCGTAGCTTAATTGCTTGACCTGCTCTAAGATGTTTTGAGTCAGGCGGGCGTTATTCATCGCAAGCGGCAAGGCTTGCTCTGATAAATTTTCAAACTGCTGACCAAGGCGTTCAACGCCTCTGGAGCTCATTACTGACATAGTGATCACCAGCAATGCAGTCGAGACGAAGATGGCGCTGATCGCTTGGATCAACGACACAGACCATCTCTCGGAATGTAAAGTAGTCATGGGCGCACTTAAAAGTTAAGGTTTTTTAATACAAAAGTTTAGGCACGCCAAATGGTAAAATTTAAATATGACAAATAGATTTCATTCAAGGACTAGATGCTAATACTATCAATGTATAAACGTACGATTTTCTTCATTTTATTCTCTGCAGCAGGGATACTTTCAGGCTGTTCTTCGAGCGACTCGGTGGATCGAGCCAGCGCACTTCCTCAGGATCAAGTTAATACGGTGACGCCTTATCGTCAGCAGATTCAGGCCAATCAGGCTCTGCGTCAGTCTTTTATGAAGGTATTTCAACGTTGGAAAGGGGCGCCCTACCGTTTGGGGGGAGAAACTAAAAGCGGTGTAGATTGTTCGGCCTTTGTGCAAATTGCCTACCGGGATGCTAATAATCTCAGCTTACCGCGCACCACCTGGTCTCAAGCAAAATACGGTAAAGAAATTGAGTATGATAATGCCCGAACTGGCGATTTGGTTTTTTTCAGAACATCACGAACAACGCGTCATGTCGGTGTTTATCTGGGCAACAAGCAATTCATGCATGCATCGACGTCAAAAGGAGTGATTATATCCAGATTGGACAACCCGTATTGGGCCTCTAAGTTTTGGCATTTCAGGCGGGTAAGTACCCCGCCCCTTAGCAATTAATCGTACGTCGCAACAGCGGTATCGAACAGGTTTTTTACCAGTGCAATGTACTCATCCAGAAACTCTATTTGGCGGTTCGTTGCCGGACGAGACCATACTCCCGCCAATACCTCACCGAGATCCTCGACCACAGAATCCGCTTCTTTCAGTAATTTGAAGCGCACGCTAGAGTGCAACTCTGGGTTTTGCTCGAAAATGGCCATAATATTGCTGGCAACCATATCGGTTACGACATCTTCGACGCTCTCTTTACCGGTATCACTATTGTCGTTGGTAAAGATATCCAGATTCATTGCTAAATGCTCAATCAGAGCCAAGTAGCCATCGGTTTCTACAACCACGTATTCTCTCCGTGTAACTTCAGCCCACAGGCGTTGATTTT
>NZ_WXWP01000298.1:0-8458 GCF_009904765.1 Vibrio sp. V39_P1S14PM300 | reverse complement strand
TGGCTTTTTTTTGCTTTTAAAACGTAACATGCCAACCATTGGGTCGGCATGTTATTGACAGGCTGATTGCCGTATTTAGCGAGTGAGTGGCGCCAGATCAGCAGGGCGGTAGTACACCGATTTCAGCACTTTTCCCTGACGAATGGTTTTGGCGTCGGAAACAAAGTCTTCCGCACACTTCGCGATGATGTAGTCGCCTTTTTGGACCGCCATCAGTTTAATGCCTTGCTCAGCGTAGTGAACTTCTGTGTCGGTGTATTCTTGTTCATTGCGGCACACTTTACTCATGTTGCTTGAGTGAACTTCATCCCAACATGGAAGGAACTCGATACCACGATTAACGGCCACGTTCAGTAACAAATCAATCAGGTAGCTGATTGCCAGGTTATCCTCAACTTTATCGTGCCCAAGATGCACCAGACGTCCCATCAGCACGTAGACACTGTCGACGATCGCGTCTGCTTGCTCTGTTTTATTGTCAGCCTCAGCCAGTTCCGTCAGCTCTTCAATTGCTAAAGAGGTATGCAGCGTATCCGCCTTCTCATCCAGGCTGTCAGGTGCTGCCACCGGAAGATCAAAAGTACTTCTGAATTCGGTGATGTCACGGTAGAGGTGATCAAAAATGTCTTGGGTCAGTTTAGATAAGTGCATTATCCCGGTCCATTGTGGTCAAAATGATGGGCCAATCTTACCAGACCCCCTGTCTTGCGGCTATCTCAGAGAGCCAAATAGGTACGGGAAGAGCCGTTTGCGTTCCGCTTCGGTTAAGTTTTGTACCCGGGCGATATTGGTATCCGGAATGGCTTCCGGGTTGGGGTAGTGTTTCAGAACTCGTTCCATGCTCTCCTCGCGAATCAGGTGAAAGATTGGATAAGGGGAACGGTTAGTCAGGTTTTCGGCATCGTCTGGTGCCGTTCCGGCGAAGCAGTAGTTAGGATGGAAGGTCGCGACCTGGTAAACGCCTTCGCGGTCATGTTGGCGAATCAGTGCCTCGACCCAATCAATAAATAAGTTGTACTCAAAGAAGTCTGCAAGCATGTGTGGCGCGACGACCAAGGTTGTTTCCAGCGCGTCGGGTTCGGTTTCGTCCAGCTCAATGATCTGGTCAAGGATATCCTGTAGCAGGTCTTCATCCTGGTTTGCTGAGCTGACGAAGATCTTGATTTGCTTGTTGCGTTGAGGTTTGGCGGCAAACGGACATAAGTTTAACCCGATCACCACCTCTGTTAACCACTGCTCGACCTGCTGAGCTATTGCATTGCTGTCGGCTGATTGGAGTTCTGACATGACTACACGTATTTGAGTTGAACAAGCGGCTGAGTGTACCAGATTACGCCGTCACTTGGTGTTGGTTTTGTTCACCAGCCGATTGGCGCTTGGATAACGCATAACAGAGCGAAAAAATACAGACGTACAGCAGCATTCCTCCCAGAGACACGCTCAACCAGCCACCATGCTGCCAGCAATAAATCAGGAAGAACCCGCCCAAACTGCCACCAACATAATAGTGCACCAGATACAGGGCCGTTGCGGTCGCTTTTGCTTGCGTGGCTTTCTGGCTCACCCAGGCGTAAGCCAGCGTATGGGTGAAGAACGCGCCAAAGCTGATCAGGATTAGACCTAACAACATAAAGGGCAATTGATCGACCAGCGCCAGCCACATGCCAATCATGCTGAGAATACTGCCTGTCACCATCCCGGGAATGGGCTGGCGGCGTTTAGTCCATTGCCCGGTCAGTTTAGAGCTGATGGTTCCGGATAGATAACAGACAAATATCAACGAGGCCAAGCCAATAGGCAGATTATGTGGTTCACTGACCAGGCGAAAGCCCATCACAGAGTACAGGTTGACAAACAACGCGAAATTGGCACCGCCTATCAACATGGCAAGCCAGATGGTACGGTTAGAGAGATGTTTAACCAAGGCACGGTTATGATGAAAAAACAGACCACGAGTGGGCGTGAAATGTTGCTGAGTGGGTAACAATGACCAGACTGCAACGGCGCCGACAAAACTGAAGGCTGCCATGGCCAACACCGCTTCATGCCAGCCAAATGCTTCTGTGATCATTCCGCCTGCGATCCGTCCACATATACCACCCAGAGAGTTAGCCGCAATATAGCCACCAATCGCCTGACTGAACGCGGCCGGTGACAACTCTTCGACCATATAGGCCACTGCGACGGACGCAAAAGCTGCCAGCGCAATTCCCATCAGCGCACGAGTCATGGCCAGTAACCATAGGCTGTCTGTGAACACCATCAGAACGCCAATTAACGGCATGGCAAACAGCCCAAGTAGCATTATACGCCGGCGCCCGAACGATTCGGAACTGATAGCCCAGGGAACCAGAAACAGCGACAGTGCCAACGTTGAGGCAGCAAATATCCAGTTGACTTGCGTTTCGCTGACGCCAAACTCGACCGCCATGTAGGGCAGCATTGGCTGAAAAACATATAAGTTACAAAAAACCAGAAACGAACCCAGAGCCAGGCTCAAGACAACATGGCGGTATTCACGGCTGCCTAATTCGATCATAAAATGACTCATCACCTCACGTAGAAAACGTGATTAAGTTATCATTTACTTCTGGATTAATTAAATATATTAAAAATATCACAATGATATATTTTTTATATTCACTATGGACAGTCGCCAACTGAAACATTTTGTCGCTGTCGCTGACCACGGACATTTCACCATGGCGGCGAAAGCCCTGCACATAGCTCAGCCTGCACTGAGTATCTCCATTCGCAAGTTTGAAGCTCAATTAGGCGTGGAGCTGTTTCGTCGGCAAGACCGTAAGGTTGAGTTGACCTACGAAGGGAAGGTGCTCTATGAACATGCCAAGCGCATCCTGCAACAATTCGATGACGCTAAACTGGCCATGGATGAACTGATCGGTCTGGAAAAAGGAGAGGTCAGGTTGGGGGCGCCAAGTATGATGGGGTCGTACTTTTTTCCTGAGATTGTTATGGCGTTCAAAAGTCATTACCCGAACCTGAAACTGACCTTGATCGATGCCGGAACACAATCAATACGTCAGATGCTTCTGGACGGTGAGCTGGATATCGGCGTGATCAATAATGCGGATGTGCCGGACGATCTGGAAACGGACCATCTGCTGACGTCGGAAATGGTCGCAGTGGTGGGTCGAGATCATCCATTGGCCGAGCGAGCATCGCTTACCTTTGACGAATTTTTTGAGCACGAGCTAGTGATGTTCAAACCGGGCTACTTTCACCGGGACTTCATTGATGCTGTGTGTGAGAAATATGGGCTGAGCATGAAATTTTCGTTTGAAACCAATTTGTTGCCGATGATACTCAGTATTGTAAAGCACGAATTCGCGATTACGGCATTGCTGGAGCTGGTGACTCAGCACGAAAAGGATGTGGTTGGTATTTCCTTTCAACAGCCCGTTATGCTCGATTTAGCTTTAGCCTGGCGTAAAGACGGATATTTGTCGAAAGCGGACCGTACTTTCATCGAATTCATCAAGCGCTATGTGTGATTATTGGGTACAGAGTCGGGAGACAGCCAAAAATCAAGAAAGTTCTCATTATTTTTCGAGTTTTTTGGAACGGTACACAATTTGTTTCATTAATTTTAATAAATTCAATTTGTTTCCGCTTTGTCTGGTTTGACTTTTGTTTGTTCCAATCTATGTTCATAAGGTTGCGCAGTGGTAAAAGTGCGTAGCTGGAATGTAATTAGAAAAACAGACTAAGGAATGACAATGAAAAAGCTCGCTGCACTAATTTCAGCGTCAATGTTATTGGCGTCAACGTCTGCAATAGCTGAGTTCTATCTCGGTGCTAAAGCAGGTAAATCTTGGCTGGATGACGCATGTACTTCTACATCCGCATGTGATGACGAAGATGTGACTCTGGGTGTCTTTGGTGGTTACCAGTTCTGGGATTTTCTGTCACTTGAAGCTGGCTACGATCACTTAGGTAAGTTTGATGCTGCTGGTCTTGACGACGATTCCGTTCAGGCGTTCACTCTGGCACCGAAACTCAACCTCTATTTAACCGACTCGTTCTCTGTCTACGGCAAGTTTGGTGGTGCGTACGTCGACTATGGTGACGAAAACGACGCCTCTTATCTGGGGGCGGTCGGTCTGCAACTTGACCCACACAAGAAAGTTGCGGTCCGTCTGGAGTACCAGGTACTGACAGACATCAACAATGATATCGTTCGCGCAGAAGCCAATTCTGCAACACTGGGTGTGGCATTCAAGTTTGGTGCCGAAGAAGAGCCGGTGATGATGGTGGAAGAGGAGATGGTTGTCGAAGAGCCTGTGGTTATGACCAAAACTTACGAAGCGTCGCTACTGGGTTCAGGCCTGTTCGCGCTCAACAGCACCGAGCTAAAACCTGAAAGTGAACAGCACTTGGGTGAGCTGGTGGATTTCCTCAACAAGTATCCTCAAGCCAATGTCGAAATCGTGGGGCATACCGACTCTTCCGGTACGGAAAAGTATAACCAGATGGTCTCAGAGAAACGCGCGCAATCTGTTAAAAATGATCTGATGAAGCGTGGTATCTCGGCTAATCGCATCTCTGCCCGCGGTGAAGGGGAGAGCAATCCGGTTGCAGATAACTCGACCAGAGAAGGCCGCGCTAAGAACCGCCGTGTTGATGTGTACGTACCAGAATTTGAGTACACGGTTGAACAGTAAGTCTTTTTTAGTTGACACTAAAATGCCAAAGCCCCGATATTCTCGGGGCTTTTGTCGTTTTAACCGCTCGCTATTTGGAGCGGTACATTTTTTCGAAGTTGGCAGGATTCCAACCAATCATAATACGATCGCCAATTTTAAGCACCGGCAGAGAACGGGCGCCGATGGCATCCAGCTCTTTACGGCCACGCTGCATTTTCGCATTGCAAAGACGATACGGAATGTTTTTTGATTCCAGATAACGTTGAGCATCTTTGCAGTGTGGGCATTTGTCTTTGACGTACAGAACAACACGTTTCATAGCTATACGGGGTTTCGAAAATTTAGCAAGCTAGTGTAGCGAAAACCGACCCGAGACAAAAGCGCTCGCTGGCCATTTCAGTTGTAAACACGGCCGTGCATATCTGATACACTTGCCGCCTTTCATTTCAGGACATGATGGCAGAGTTGGTGAGTCATGCATTCTTCACTTCGTTACGTGCACGGGTACCCGCAGCACATTGTTGAGCAAGTAGAGTCTTTGGTGACATCCGGTAAGTTAGTGCGCTGGTTCGATCATCGCTACCCAGAAAAACACACTATCAAGAGTGAGAAAGCCCTGTTTGATTACACGATGGCGCTCAAAAATCGTTTTATGAAGAAAACGGCCCCATTGAGCAAAGTCATTTACGACAGCAAAATTCATCTCATTAACAATGCTCTGGGACTTCATACCTATGCTTCACGAGTGCATGGTGGAAAAATTCGTTCGAAGAATGAAATACGTATTGCCAGTATCTTCAAAGATGCACCAGAACCTCTGTTGAAGATGTTGGTGGTTCATGAGCTGGCCCATCTTAAAGAAAAAGAGCACAACAAAGCATTTTATCAACTTTGTTGTCATATGGAGCCGGATTACCACCAACTCGAACTTGATGCCCGCTTGTTCATGATTTATCAGGAACTGAAAAACCAGTAAGCCAATATGACTAAAAAAAATAACCGATCGTTACAGCGTGCAGTCGCCCAAGGAAAGACACAGGCCGAATCCCAAAGCAGCATGGTATTTAAAACGATAAAAGGAAAAGCGGGCTTACACGCCAACAACCCGCACCGGGGACGTTATCCATTTCAGGAACTGGTTAGAGCGCTGCCGGAGCTGAAAGCTCACGTGGTCAAAAATCCAAAAGGTGAGCAAAGTATCGATTTTTCGGATCCGACGGCCGTGAAATGTCTGAACAAGGCACTTTTGGCACACTATTATGGTGTTCAGGCGTGGGATATTCCTCAAGGCTATTTGTGTCCACCGATTCCCGGGCGGGCTGATTACATTCATCGCGCTGCCGAACTGCTGAGCAACGAATGCCCAGGATTAAAGCACAACCAGATTCAGGCGTTGGATATCGGTGTAGGGGCGAACTGCATATATCCGATTGTGGCTTCTGTTGCGTATGGATGGCGTTATGTAGGCAGTGACGTTGATCCGGTATCGGTCAAAAATGCCAATCAGATCGTAGCTAACAATCGTTTTCTTGCTGGCTTAGTGACATGTCGGCTTCAGGAACAGAGTCGTTTCATGTTTCAAGGTATCATCCAACCGGGTGAATATTACGACATTACCACCTGCAATCCGCCGTTTCACAAATCATTGGCGGAAGCGGAGCAAGGGACACAGCGGAAATTACGTAATCTGAATGAAAACCGGGCAAAGCGAGGCCAGTCCCATCAATCTGCAAAACCGGCCAAGGATGCCAACACCGTATTGAATTTTGGTGGTCAGAAAGCTGAACTCTGGTGTCCGGGTGGCGAAGCGTCGTTTATTAAGAACATGGCGTTTGAGAGCCGTGACTTTGGCGCTCAGGTATTGTGGTTTACCAGTTTGCTCTCAAAAAAAGAGAACGTTCGCTGGATGAGAAAAAATCTGGAGAAAGCTGGCGCGGCAGAAGCACGGGTTTATGAAATGAGTCAGGGACAGAAAATCAGTCGCTTTATCGCCTGGACGTTTCAAACGCCGGAGCAAAGAGCGCGTTGGTTTAAAGCCAAGCAAAGATAATGCAAGCGAGCTGCGGCTCGCTTTTTTAATGGCTTAGAGCCAGCAGTTGATTTTGGTAGCTGTTCTTCATTTGGGTGTTGCCCGCTTTTTCTTCGACTTTTATCAGCATTTCCAATGAGGCGCGATGCACGCCCCATTTTTCCTGAAACTGCAACAGGCGTTGCCTGGCATTGGTATAGTCTTTTTGATCGATATCCAACTGGGTTAACTGGAATAGCGCACGAATCCGGTTTGGGTTGTGATCGACGGCCTGCTGGAAATAGTTTTTGGCTTGTGCTTTATCGCCTGACTTTAAGGCGCAAAACGCGGCATTTTCATAAGAAGACGCGACCTGGTAATAGTCCGGCTGGTGGATGGCTTTATTGAAGTAAATATCTGCCAGGTTGTATTTACCATGCTTACACAAAAACGTGCCGTAATTATTCAAAACGTTGCCATTGTGAGGGTGCTGTTTGAGTGCCTGACGATACTGCGCTGCGGCCGATTCTGCTTCACCTACGGCTTCGTAGTAGTAGGCCATGGACAGTTGGGCGCGATAGTAGTCGGGAGCGTGCTTGAGAGCCTGTTCCAGATTCTCACGGGCACGGGGCATGTTGCCCTGATCCAGATAACCCAGCCCTAGGGCTATTCTTGATTCTGACATATCAACAGGGTTAGGTTTAAATTCTGTCTGTTGGTTGTCCGATACCGATATGCACCCCGTGAGGGTCAGCAACAGACAGGCCACAAAACAAAGCCGCATGGTTCACTCCTTTGAAATCACCCTCGTATGATAAGTCAGAGTGACGGATTTCAGTATTCCGGAGCATGACAATGCGATCTGTCTGGCAATATACATGAGATTGCACCGCCAGTTGCTGGCGGTGTAACCAATCCCAACCGTCAGTTCTCGTCCCGAGTAAACTTGTCTTCGCTGAAATGTTCAAGATCGTACGGTGTTTGTTGATAAACGCAGTAGTTCAGCCAGTTAGAGAACAACAAATGCCCGTGACTGCGCCAACTGGCAATTGGCTTATTGTCCGGGTTGTTGTTTGGGTAGTAGTTGATTGGGATCGCCGGTTCCATGCCTTCACCTAAATCGCGGATGTACTCGTTGTGCAGTGTCATGGCATCGTATTCAGGGTGCCCGGTGACAAACACATTGCGCTTGTCTTTCGTGGAGGCGAGATAAACACCGGCAATATCGGACGTGGCCAGAATGTCCAGATCGGTATGTTCATTGAGAAATTCCGGTGAGAAATCAGCGTAGCGGGAGTGTGGTGCTAAAAATGTATCATCAAAGCCGCGCAGAACCGGATGGTGTGGATCGTGAATCTCATGATGGTAAACACCAGACAACTTCTCTTTACGCGTACGTTTGGGCAAGTCGTACAGAAGTTTTAGCCCTGCCTGAGCCGCCCAGCAGACATAAAGGGTTGATGTCACATGCGCTTTGGCCCATGCCATAATGGTCTGAAGGTGCTCCCAGTAGAGAACATCTTCAAACTGAACCAAACCTAGCGGGGCGCCTGTAATGATAAGACCATCGAAATTGCGATTCTTAATGGTTTCAAACTGACGATAGAAGGTGTCCAGATGTTCCGTTGGTGTGTTTTTACTTGGACGATCATCGATTCTCAGCAACTCAACATCCACCTGAAGTGGGGAGTTGGACAACAGACGCAGGAATTGGGTTTCGGTCTCAATCTTCTTTGGCATCAAGTTCAGGATCAGCACCTTAAGTGGACGAATCTCCTGAGTG
>NZ_WXWP01000408.1:0-8585 GCF_009904765.1 Vibrio sp. V39_P1S14PM300 | reverse complement strand
TGTACAAGGTAGTATGAGTTAAAAAGTTGTACAAATAATTTTTTGTATAACTTTTTATCACTGTTCATACGCTGCTCAGCTAAAAAGGGATCAAAAAAAGGCTTGGTAAAAACCAAGCCTTTTCAATCTATTAATTCTTACGCGTTACGCAGAGCGGCGATGCGTTTGTCCAGTGGTGGGTGACTCATCAGCAATTCGGTCATGGTACGCTTACCGTTGATACCAAAGGCCATCATAGAACCTTCCAACTGAGACTCCTGACTCATCTTCAGACGCTCTAATGCTGCAATCATCTTGTGCTTGCCGACCAATCGAGCGGCCCCGGCATCGGCATGAAACTCACGGTGACGGCTGTACCACATCGTGATAAAGCTTGCCAGGAAGCCAAACACCAGCTCCAACACAATCGATACACCGAAGTACACCATCATATTACTGCCCTGACCTTCCTCATCATCATTAGATGCCACCAGGTTGGCAATAAAGCGAGACAAGAAAATCACGAAGGTGTTCACCACACCTTGCATCAACGTCATCGTCACCATATCACCGTTGGAGATATGGCTGACCTCGTGTGCCAATACCGCTTCTGCTTCATCTCGGGTCATGCTATGCAGCAATCCGGTTGACACCGCCACCAGCGAATCATCACGTTTTGCACCAGTAGCAAACGCATTGATATCAGGAGAGTCGTAAATCGCCACAGTCGGCATACCAATGCCAGCCTGTTGAGCCTGACGACTTACTGTCTCCATCAACCAATGTTCGGTTTCGTTACGCGGGCTCTCAATCACCATTCCGCCAACAGAACGAAGCGCCATACTCTTTGACATCATCAAAGAGATGAAGGAACCGCCGAAACCAAATACGGCCGCCATAACCAGTAGACCAGACAAGCTGCCCGGTTGCATGCCCGTTACCGCGTAAACAATATTCAAAACAACACTCAGGACCAGAATCACGGCCAAGTTCGTTGCCAGGAATAATAAAACTCGCTTCATTTACTCTCTCCAAACAGGAAGCTTACTTCTTATTGCCTGAGCCTGTGCTCAGACTGCTTTGTCTTATAGATATAGTCTAAGATTTGAAAAACAAGGTTAAGCGTTAAATTGCAACATTTGATGTCTGAAATATAAATATGATGTTTTGCAATGAAACTGGAGCCTCCTGTAAAAACAACCACCTACCAGAAAAGCCAGGTCAGACCTCTACCAAGTTAGACTTTAGTCTTATTGAGCCAACCAGCGAAACACCCTACATTCGGATGCAGAGGAACAACTCCGGTGAATTAGGGATATTCAAATGGCTGAGGCTAACAACTATCAAATGGCGATTGACCTGCTCTGTTGTCACTTAGGCATCTCAGAAGAAGAAGCCAAGCAACAACTCGGACTAAGCGAAGAAACCATCTTTAAAAAAGTGTCCGATACGCAGCAGGCATTAATGGGTATTGCAACCGAGAAGTAAGTTGCATCCCGACAGACAGGTAAACAAAGGGCTGCCGAATGGCAGCCCTTTTCATGATGTTCACTGTCATCACCCGACTAAAGGTGCGACGTCAATATACTTGGCTAAATCTGTGCGCTTGGCACTGGGGATGTAAGGAATTTCACCCAGCTTTGGCGCATCAATTTGCTGTTCCAGCATTGCAATAATATCCGCATAGTGCTCCGTGCCCGGATTAACCCGATTTGCAATCCAGCCAACCACATTCAGACCGTCCGCTTTAATGCTCTCGACCGTCAACATCGCATGGCTCAAACAACCCAGCTTGATCCCGACCACCAACACTACCGGCAATTGTTCCTGCTGCACCCAGCTGGACAAAAATTCGTTGTCAGATAGTGGAACACGCCACCCTCCGGCACCTTCAACCAGCACAACATCGGCACGCTGTTTGTGCAGCGCCAGTTTGTTCGATAATAGCTGTTTATCTATTACGATCTGCTCGTGTCGGGCGGCAATGTGCGGCGAGGCGGGTAACTCAAGCGCATAAGGGTTTACGTCATCGTAATCTGATTCCATATTCGCCGCTTTAAGCAAATGCAAGGCATCGGAATTACGCATTCCTTGCTGAGTTTTTTCACTCCCCGCAGCAACGGGTTTGTAGCCAATTGTGTTTAAATCTTTTGCTCCCAGCGCCTGAAGAATCGCTTTGGAGGCGACCGTCTTTCCAACATCGGTATCCGTACCGGCAACAAAAAATGCATTAATCATGCGAAATAACCCCTAAACAAACCTGATAACTTGCAGGTAGAAGCCCATTATGATTTTCGAAAGCCCGGTACGCGTGCTCCACCTGAAGCAGCGCTTTCCGGTTGGTCAGCCCGTGCGAGCGACCGTTGACATGGTTTGCACCTATACCTTTAAGATCACGCATCAGATCAAATGCGCGCTGGTACCATACGGTAACCGTGGGCAAGTCTAGATGATGGCGGTGGCAACCAGCTTGCGCTAACGCAATGTTTAACTGATTGACGCTGATAAACTCATTGACGTGTTGATATGCATCAATTTTCGACCAAGCGGTCTTAAGCTCATGCAAAGAACCATCCAAGAGCGTAGAAAAGTAGGCTTGTCCTTGCGGTTTCAATACCCGACGGATCTCGGCTAACGGTACAGCAAGATCGTCACACCATTGCAGCGCCAAACTGGAGAACACATAATCGACACTCGATGCGCCAAACGGCATCCGCTCAGCATCCACCTGAACGTAACGCATGCGTTCACGGCCGCATCGCTGGCGACTGACTCTCAGCATGTCCGGAGATAAATCGGCGCAAATCACCCTGGCACCGCGTTTGAAAAGCTCGTGTGAGAAATATCCGGTGCCACAACCCAGATCCAGCACTACCTTACCCTGTAGATCCGCTGGCATTTGGTCCAGTAATCGCTGACCGACATCACGTTGAAACGCCGCATGTTGATCATACGTCTGCGCCGCTTTGCCAAACGCGTCCGCTATGGCTTGTTTATCGTGTTGTCTTGACGCTGAACTGGAAAGCGCTAACATCCGATCTCTCCCTGTTCGATGAAACGTCGTACCGCTGTGGCCATCTGCTCAACCTGCGCCGCGCTGTGACCAGCGGTCAGTGTGATCCTCAACCTGGCCGAGCCACTAGCGACCGTTGGTGGACGTATCGCCGTCATCCAGAAACCCCGCTGGCGTAAATGGTTGGCGACCTGCACTGTGGGTTGCGCCTCACCAATCACAAAAGGTTTGATCGGTGTTTGTGTTTTGACGTATCCCGGCACGTTACTCAGAACGCGATCGTAAACTTCACTGAGTTCCCTGAGCTTATCACGGCGCCATTGTTGCTGACGGATCATGCGAGTCGCCTGAGTCAATGCATGTGCCTGGGCAGGTGGCATCGCCGTCGAGTAGACATGATGCCGGGCGAACTGGGTCAGATACTCGCCGGTCTCAGCGTCACACAGAATCGCCGCCCCCGACAAGCCAAACGCTTTACCAAAAGTCACCACCAACAGCTCTGGTGTGACCTGAAAGTAACTGGATGTGCCTCGCCCCTCGCTCCCCAACACACCAATACCGTGTGCATCATCGACAGCCAACCAGGCTCGTTGCGCAGTGAGTTTAGCGATCGCACCAAGTGGGGCGAGATCGCCATCCATACTGAACACACCTTCGGTCACCACTAAGCTGTTGCTCTCTTCTGCCAACAAAGCCTCCAGATGCGAGACATCATTGTGGCGAAAGCGCCGCATCGTTGCAGGACCATGCATTCCCGCTTCCATCAATGAGGCATGGTTAAGTTTGTCCTGCAGCAGCCGATCGCCTTTTTCCAGCAAAGCGAACAACATCGCCTGATTAGCACTGAAACCTGAGTTGAACAATACCGCCCGTTCGTATCCCAGCCATTCGCACAACGTTGACTCCAAGCGCTGGTGCTCCGTATGAAACCCCGTCACCAGCGGTGAGGCTCCACTCCCGTTACCGAACCTGTCTATCCCGTCTTGCCAGGCTCGCTTCAACGCTTCATCATTGGCAAGACCGAGGTAATCGTTACTGGAAAAATTGATATAGTTGCGCCCCTCAGCAGACAAAGCGGTCCGATTGCCGTGCGACACTGGTGCCAGAGACCGATTGAGCCCCTGGCGGCGGCGACTTTCAAGCGCAGAGGCAATACGTGCCTTAAACGCTGGCATCATAGAATAGATCGTCTTTTGCCGGACGAGTCGCTACCCGCTTAACGACGCGGTCAAGCAGCTCATTCTCTTCAACTTCATCGGGCTTTTGCGACACCTGCTGGCTGTTGATTCCCAACTTCGCAAACAACTGCATGTCTTTATCTTCGGACGGGTTCGGGGTGGTCAGCAGCTTGCATCCGTAAAACACCGAGTTGGCACCGGCCATGAAACACAGGGCTTGCATCTGTTCATTCATGTTTTCTCGTCCGGCCGACAGTCGAACCGCCGATTTGGGCATCATAATACGCGCGATCGCGATTAGACGAATGAAGTCAAATGGGTCTACATCTTCAGCCGTTTCAAGCGGGGTGCCTTTTACTTTGACCAACATGTTAATCGGCACACTTTCCGGATGGGTTGGCAGATTGGCCAACTCGACCAGCAAGCCCGCACGGTCATTAGCGCTTTCCCCCATGCCGATAATACCACCAGAGCAGATTTTCATGCCGGCGTCACGCACGTGTGACAAGGTATCCAGACGATCCTGATAGGTTCGGGTGGTAATGATATTGCCGTAGTATTCCGGCGATGTATCCAAATTGTGGTTGTAGTAGTCCAGCCCCGCATCGGCAAGTTGCGTGGCCTGCTCCGGGGTTAACATGCCCAGCGTCATACAGGTTTCCAACCCCATGGATTTCACACCACGGATCATGTCTTCAAGCAGGGGCATATCGCGTGCTTTCGGGTTTTTCCAAGCCGCTCCCATACAAAACCGCGTCGAACCAGCGTTTTTGGCTTTTTGCGCCGCATCCAATACTCGCTCCACTTCCATCAAACGTTCTTTTTCAACATCCGTGGTGTAGCGCGCGCTTTGGGGGCAGTATTTGCAGTCCTCCGGACAGGCGCCGGTCTTAATCGACAGCAGTGTGCTGACCTGAACATGATTCGCGTGCTGAAATTGGCGATGAATGGTTTGAGCTTCAAACAGCAGATCCATAAATGGCTTTTCCATCAAGGCTCTGACTTCTGCCACACTCCAGTTATGACGAACTTCCACGTGTAATCCTTTTGATTTTTTATACGTTAATAGTTTGGCTAGTCTATCTGCACGCGATAAACTGTCAACAAAACAAAATCAAGCAAGTTTACAGTCGATCAAATAACAACCAACTGCGAGACGGAAATTTTCAATGGATCTTTCATTCGATCGCCAGCACATCTGGCATCCTTACACCTCTACTCTCACTCCTCTGACCTGCTTTCCAGTAATAGGCGCAGAAGGTGTTTATTTGGAACTGGAGGACGGCACGCGATTGATCGACGGTATGTCCTCCTGGTGGTCAACGATCCACGGTTACAACCATCCGTTGCTGAACCAGGCAGCGCATAATCAAATCGACAAAATGGCGCACGTCATGTTCGGCGGCATCACACACCAGCCGGCCATTGAATTGTGTCAAGCACTGCTTCGTCTGACACCCGAGAATCTTCAGCAAGTATTTTTGGCTGACTCAGGTTCAGTCGCCGTTGAAGTCAGCCTGAAAATGGCATTGCAATATTGGCACGCAAAAGGCGAACAGCGTCCGAAGTTTCTGACATTACACCACGGTTATCATGGCGACACGTTCGCTGCCATGTCGGTCACAGATCCCGACAATTCGATGCACTCTCTCTATAAAGGCTTTTTGCCTGAACACATCTTCGCCGACTCGCCAAGCAGCGGTTTTTACGATACCTGGAATGCGGATGATTTGAAGGATTTCGAGCATCAGCTCTCTCTTCACCACTCAGACATTGCCGCCGTGATCTTAGAGCCCATCGTTCAGGGAGCCGGTGGCATGCGGATTTACCATCCCGAGTTTCTGAAGGGTGTACGCCGACTGTGCGATCAGTTTGGGGTATTGTTGATTTTGGATGAGATCGCCACCGGATTTGGTCGCACGGGCAAACTCTTTGCCTGTGAACACGCTGCAGTCCAGCCAGACATCATGTGCGTAGGGAAAGCCTTGACCGGTGGCTACATGACATTGTCCGCCACCCTGACCAGCAAGCATGTCGCGGATACCGTGTGCAGCGGAGAAGCGGGTTGCTTTATGCATGGCCCAACGTTTATGGGGAATCCGCTAGCGTGTGCAGTTGCCCACGCCAGCCTCACCTTGATTGAGACCGGACAATGGCAAGCACAAACTGAGATGATTGAAGCGCAGTTTGCAAGCTTGTTGCCTGCGTTAAAGAGTTACCCACAAGTGAGCGATGTCCGTTGGCTTGGTGCTATTGGCGTGGTTGAAACGCTTCAACCAGTTAATATGGAAGTCATACAACAAAAATTTGTGCAACACGGTGTGTGGATCCGTCCCTTTGGTCGGCTTATCTATATGATGCCACCGTTTATTGCGACGGCTGAACACATTCAGACTCTGATTAAGGCTGTAGAAGAAACACTGTCTGACTCTGCTTGTTTCCAGTAACCCCTGATCTAAAATGAAAAAGGTTGAGCTTTGCTCAACCTTTTTCATTTATTTATTCACGATTATTCTTGGTCAATCATCCAGCGGCGGAACGTTTTTCGCTCTTCTGCTGATGCTTTGGAGTACCAATATTGAAGTTGTGAGACATTTTCAGAGCCTGCCGTTTGCGGCACCGCCACTTTCTCAACCGATGCTGGGGCTGCTGCAGGGGCAGAAACCGTGGCCGCAACAGGCGCCGCAGCGTGAACCTGGTTACTGACGACCATATAAGACACAGCCACCGCTGCCGGGCCGCCTTTGCGGTTGTATTCTTCAGCTTCTTCAGAGTAATTGCGGCCTATCTGAACCCCTTCACTCTTAAGAATATCGGAAGCCACTTCAACCTGCTGGCCTTGTGGGTTATTTAACGACCAGTCCAGATCATGAACCGATTTTTCCGCCTCGCGATAATTGCGGTATTCCGGCAGTTTGAACGTCAGTTCGGTATTGGACTGATCAAATTTAGCAATAATGATTTCACCGTACGCACGACGCAGATTTTCATCCACTTCAAACGCTGGCTGATACTGAAAAACAATTTGGTTTTCACCGTCCGGCAAGGCGATAGACTTCTCACTGGAGAAGAGCTTGCCATCCAGTTTAGGTTTTTGCATGTTTACGGAAAGTACATCGACATGCTCAGGAACAATGAGTTTTACTTCTGCCAACGAAGCAACGCTGAATAGTAGAGCCGGAGTGGCCAGGAGATACTTGAGGTACTGCATACGATGTCCTTTCTTATATATTTACTGATATACCATTAAAAAAGCCCAGCTTACGCTGGGCTTTAGATTGTATATTAACTGAGATTACCAGTATACACGAGCACCGATAGCAAAGTTGTTTTCGCTATCAACTGTTGTTGCTTCAACAGTTGCATCTGAACCTTTGTTGCTGTAGCCCAGAGTCGTGCCGTCAGCGTAACCGTATTCAGCGTATACGCGAGCCCAGCTAGCGAACTTGTATTCAACACCAGCGTAGATCAGAGTACCGTCTTCATCGCTTGCGAAATCTGGATCTTGCTCTGTGTACTCGTAACCGCCGTAGACAGTTGTCTTGTCAGCTACTTTGTAAGTACCTGCCAGAGAGTAACCATTTTCTTTGATTTCGTGGTTGTTGTCTTCGTTTTCAAGTTTCGCATGGTAGTAAGTGAAACCGATCAGAGCGTCACCGATAGTGTATTCTGCAGTGGCTTCGTAGTACGTGTTAGACACTTCATCTGAGCTTCCATCCCAAGCGTTGTCAGTGTTTTTACCACCACCAACGTGTAGAGCTAGGTCACCGAAAGAAGCACCAGCAAACAGCTCAGCCAGCTCTTGGTTTGTGTCGTCTTCGTCAAGGCCATAACCCGCTTTAACCCACCAGTTGTCTTTCTCTAGAGAGTATTTGATTTGAGAATCGTGAAGAGCGTCACTCAGAGTGATGTAACGTAGAGCTGTGCCACCGAAGAAGTAAGAGTAATCTGCGCCGTAAACGTCATCAGAAGTTGTCCACTGCTTACCTAGTTTGATTGTACCGTAGTCAGTCGCGATACCGAAAATGTGGTTACGAACGTACATATCGCTGTTGTCTTTCAGGCCGAATTCTACTTTACCCAGAATGTCGAAGCCGTCAGTTACGGTATAAGTTGCATCAACGCCTGCACGTGAAGAACCAGAACCCAGAGTCGCATCTTTGTCATCTAGGAATTTAAGTTCAGTACGTAGTTGACCGTAAAAGTCTACAGAACCGTCTTCAGTTTTTAGGATTTCTGCTGCGTTTACAGACGTAGCTGCCGTAGCTACTGCTAAAGCTAATAGCGTCTTTTTCATAATGATCCACTGCCTTTTCTTAGATGGGACATCCTTATCCGAGTCCCTTTGTTTTGATGAGCTCGTTTTCACTCTTTGATGGTGAAATTCGAACCCTGATTTAATTCGAGAGCTAGAT
>NZ_WXWP01000007.1:0-8653 GCF_009904765.1 Vibrio sp. V39_P1S14PM300 | reverse complement strand
GCGCCCACTCCTGCGAGATATTGCCAATTTCCCCAGTTTGAGGCCACATCGTAATCAATCAATTGCGATTCAATAAATGCCTGTTTTTGCCATGATAAATATGAGTAACTTTTTCTAATGATTACGCATTTTTTTTTGGTTTTGATCATGTTTAACTGCAACAAATTAATGATAACGTCAGAGATCGAAAGTCACCGGAATATCAGACATCAAATAAATGTCTAATTCCTCTCAAAAACCCTACTAATACTAAAGAAAATAGCCAATTTTTAGGGTAACCTACGCGTTCTAATAAAGGATTGCCTGACAATAACGACAGATGGCCAACGACGAGTTTAAAAAATCCACTGCTAACCTACGGAAAGCAGTGCCGCTGATGATGAAAAATCATGTCGCAGCGACTCCTGCAAATTATGCGCTTTGGTATACCTATGTTGACAATGCGATTCCACAGTTGACAGTGGAAATGGATAACGTATTGGACAAGCTGGGTATTTGCCCGCCAGCAACCAACAAAATGCTGTACAACAACTATGTAGCAACCAAAGCCGAGACCAGTATTTCGGATCTGCGTTCGAATATCGAAGTGCTGGTGCACGAAGTCTCCAGCACCATGTCGGACACGTTGGATGATACGTCTGCATTTTCCACGATGATTGATAAGAAAATTGATCAGCTCGAAGCAGCGCATAACGGAAACATGTCCATTGAAGACGTGATGGGATTAGTACGTGATTTGGTGACCGAATCACGTGAAATTCGTCATTCCACTCGTTTTCTTAACAGCCAGCTCAACACGGCCAGTGGCGAGATCCGTCGCCTCAAAGAGCAATTGGCTGAGGTACAGCAGGACGCGTTATTCGATAGCCTGTCCAGCCTTTACAACCGCCGTGCGTTTGATGAAGATCTGGAAACGCTGTGCGCGGCCAACCAGAATCTGAGTCTGATCCTGCTCGATATCGACCATTTCAAAGGCTTTAACGATACCTATGGCCACTTGTTTGGCGATACCATCATTAAGAGTCTCGCTCGTCGCTTGCAACTCTCCTGCCGTGAAGGCATTACCGCCTATCGTTATGGCGGTGAAGAGTTTGCCGTGATTGTGCCGAACAAATCACTGCGAATCACACGCCAATTCGCCGAAACACTGCGCCGGGCCATTGAAAAGCTGTCAATCAAGAATAAACGTACTGGCGATCCGGTCGGCAATATCACCGCGTCGTTTGGTGTCGCTGAGTTGGAAGCGGGTGAAAGCGCTTTGTCTCTGGTCGACCGGGCAGATCAGCAGTTGTACGAGGCCAAACACCTCGGCCGAAATCGCGTTATGCCAGTCTAGTCCAACGGCCCCGCTCAGTACGATAAGTACTGAGCTTCATCAACGTGATCAATCTGCTCGGGCTTTAAAAATGCCCGCGCGTATTGCATGTATACCCCTGACTCAATAAACAGACGAAATAAATCCGGGTCGATGTGCTCATCGGCCACCATGCGCGTCATGATTTGCAGCGATTCCGATAAGGTCTTGGCTTTTTTATAAGGCCTATCTGTACTGGTCAGCGCCTCAAAAATATCGGCGATCGCCATGGCTCGTGCAGTCAGTGGCATCTCGCTCGCTTTCAGCCCCAGTGGATACCCCTGCCCGTTCATCTTCTCATGATGCCCACCCGCGATTTGCGGGATCCGGCGCATGTGACTCGGAAACGGCAATGACTCCAACATCACAATGGTCTGTACAATGTGATCATTAATGATAAAGCGCTCTTCTTCATTCAACGTCCCGCGCTTGACCGACAAATTATACAACTCGCCCTGATTCGCCTGATATTGCGTTGGCTGGAGGTTAAAGCGTGCGTCACGAGTCCGATCGCCTTTCCACGCAATCAGGTGTTCTGGTTTGTCTTCCAGCAAGTGTTCAAAGTCTGGGGTTGTCACTGTGGATTGGGCCAGTCTATCGCTCTCTTCCCATGACAATCCGAGTGACTTATCCATGGTCCGCAACCATTTTCGTTGTCCGATGCGCTTAAGCCGCTCAACATCTTCGTCCATTACAAACTGCTCGCCCTGATTGAGGTCCGCGATAAAGGCAAACTCCTCGTCCAGTTCACCCATTCTTTGCTCCATTTCTTGCATCGCTTCATCAGGTAGTATCGGCGGTAGAAATCGTCTGCATACTTCCAGCTCCACATCGCGTTTAAGCACCTCAAACCGGGTACGTATTTCATGAATCCGGTTGTAGATGGTCTCCAGTTTGGTGGCTTTGTCGACCACATGCTCTGGCGTGGTTATCTTGCCACAGTCGTGTAACCACGCCGCGATGTGTAACTCTTCGAATTGGTTGGGGCTCATCGAAAATGCTTTGAATGGCTCACGATCGGAATCATGCGCCGCCTTACTCAACCATTCAGTTAACACCGGGACACGTTGACAGTGGTTGCCAGTATATGGGGATTTGGTGTCCATCGCACTCGCCATCAACTTGATGGTTGAATCCAGTAACGCCTTCTGATCTTTGAGCAGCTTGCGCGTATCAAGTGTCACCGATAAATAACTGATCAACATTTCGATATAGTGGGTATAGCGCTCCAAATACTGCTGTCGCTGCTCTCCTTTGTACAATACCCCAAAAGTGCCGATGACCTGACGTTGTCGGTCCAGCAAAGGATAAAAGACGTAATCGCCCTGCTCACCGGATTTAAGCACCGACGACGGCATACCTCGCACCTTGTTACCGTCCAGTACCGTGCGTTGCTTGGCAATAAAAACATCGCGAACAAAATGACTGGCGCGTTGAGTAGGCATGTTTTTCTTTTCGAATGCACTCAGCTCCAGAGGATCTGCCTCCTCCCACCAAACATGCCGGGGCTTCAGCAGATGATGTTCGGAATCCAGCAGATACAGAAAGACGCCTTTGGCTTCGATCGCATCACTCACTTCGTCACACACCATATGCAGCAGTTTGTCAGTGTCCGCTTCATGCGCAATCCGGCTGGTCAGCATCACAAAGCGTTGCAGTGTCGCCTGCATACTTTGTAAGGATGAACGCAACTGATAAATCTCTCTAACGCGCGAGTAAATGCCATTTTCTGTCGAAAAATCGAGCCGCTCGATCGCGCGTGCCCGATTCGTTTCCTGGCGAATCGGCTTTGCTATCATCTGCGAAATCAAATACGCCAACGGAATCACAATTAAAATCAGAGCAATCGACAAATACACGGTATTGCGTCGAATCACTTGTGCCTGGTGCAGCAGCTCATCCGATTTTGCCGCCATCAGCAAATGTAATGTTTTACCTGGGTAAAACTCCACATCCGCCAGCGCGCCGAACCACTGCTCCCCATTGTATTCAAACTCACCCAGAGCGTTGGTTTTAGATTGCTGTTGTACCGCGCTGGTGATCATCGGGGAGTTGAGATCACTGAGATAAATGCGGCGATTGTTGAGACTGCGGTTCTGAACGTCAAAATAGCTCGGGTCACTAAAGGCATAAACCTGTTGGTGATCATCAAACAGCACCCTGACCGAAGACTTTTCTACCAAGGTTTCTCGCAGCGAGTCGGAGAGATTCTGCAACAGTACATCGGCTGCAAACACGGTGCCATTTGCGGCTTTACGGTGGATGGTTAGCCCCACCTTTTGCAGTCGATAGAAGAAATACGGATCTGAGATGCGCGCTTCCTCAACTACAGATTGCTTGAACCAGTCCCGCGTGCGGGGATCAAAATTGTCGGAGGGTTCAGTCGTCCGGTACAGTTCATGAAAATCCGTGTCATAAAACGCCATAACAAAGCGGTTGGAATACACGCTGGAGCTGGCGGCAACGAAACGGGCATGTGCTGGTGCCTTCATGTCCTCTTTGTATTGCGGTGTGCTCAGGTGGCTCACCACAAAAAAGTCACCATTTGGATAACTGACGGTGTAAGAGGTGATGTGAGGGTACTCCAGTAACAAGCTGCCAATTTCATACACGTATTCAATCCGCTGGTTAAAAGAGCTGGCACTGGCTAAGTTACCTTGTCGGAACGCACTGATGGCGGACAAGGCAGGATCATACTGAGCTTTCAGTGTGCCGTGTGTTTCGCTGGCAATCCGAGAAAAGATTTTTTTATTTGCCTCAAGCAGCACGCTTTCCATACTGCGGTTAGTGAGCCAGATTTGCGTCAGGCTCATACAGAGGATCAACACCACGAACAGCGTCGATATGTGTATGTGCAACGGAAAAGAAAAACGTTTCTGATGGTCGACCCTGATCATTGCGGCACTCCGTCTCTGTTCATAAAACTTTAGTACAGACTGGGAGTTAGCGACTTTTTTTCACCATAACAGCTGTCGTGAAATTGCGACTGAAGGAATTTTGGCGCCGTGCCACTGGTATATGTCGGCGAATTCTTAGACCTCTTCGGCGTTTTTGACACACTTAAGACAATGTTTTTCATAAGGTTGTCTATACTGGCAAGGCCAATCTTTCAGTTACCTTGGAGTACAAAATGAAGAAATCCTATCTATTGGTGGGGCTAGGGGCAGCCGCTGCACTGCTGGCAGGTTGTTCGAATGAACCTGATAAATACGACGTAAAAGAGTATACCTCTATCGCTAACCCGGCTTCGGTGTACTGTGTTCAACAAGATGGCAAACTGGAAACCGTCACCGAGAACGACCAACGCGTCACCTACTGTGTTTTCTCTGAAAATGACCGCACTGAACAGTGGGAATACTACCGCGAACATCAGAAAAAAGCCGACAATACATCGATGCAAGACGCTCAGTAATCGATCACCTGGCAAGAATGAGAAAAGGACACCATCAGGGTGTCCTTTTTCGATTTGACCTCAGCGAGCTCCCCACCAGCGCCCAACATGGCCTTGCTCTGGGTCACACCAGCGATTCAACAGCGTCAGATTATGATCAAACACCATCAACGCATCGCTGACTGATTCTGGTCTGAGCGGCGGTTTAGTCAGCATCATCATTTCGCCTAGCAGCCCAGCCACACTCACCAGTGCTGGTGCTTGCGCATCATTCAAGCGATCACTGACACTCTGCAACGTATCACGCGTCTGATAAAATACGGCCTGATGCCGATTTGTGACATTGTCACGAAAGCAGCGATTCTGATAACCTTCCAGAAACACACGATAAAGTGTTAACTGATCAACCAGCGCAAATAGCTGCCCGCGCTCGCCTGCATACGGATAAGGCGCAGACACGTGTTGGGCCTGACTGGGGCTAATGTCCAAATGCAAGCCATGCTGCGCGCAACGCTTAATCAAAAGACGCAGTAACCCCTGCTCGGGCATCTGCTTTTCGACCATCAAAATCCGTTTCAGATGGTAATCAGTAGACACCAAGGTAACCGCTATCGTTTGACTGGCATTGACCACGCCAGATGAAAGCAGCGTTTGTGCCATGCAGGTCATGTTCTCAATCGTATTGGTTGAGCGCTGCTCGATCACAACCTGAGCGGGCGGGAAATCCCATCCTGTTTCCAGGCACAAAGACTCAAACCGCATTTTCATCGCCGCCGATTCAGATTGTGTTTGACTATCGCTGTAGCCGCCGCATATTGCCAACACCGTACGATCCACATCGCAATGACTCAGCGCTTCAAACGCCGCGCCGATTCTGGCTTCGCCTTCAGGCGTTAACTGATTGCCGACCAAGCGTTTACCCAACACGATCACTAAGCGGTCTATCATCCCCATTCCAATGTAAAGGCCGATTTGTCCCATTATTGCAGAGCATGGCAACCCAACCGAGTTTTGCGTTGCTTTTTCTCGATTCCCGCCACATACTCGGGCCAGACCGGAGTGAGTTGTTAAGTATGATGCGTTGTAAACTGTTTCGCGCAGGCCCGTTTTTATTGGTGGTGATGTTGATGTCGCTGATGACATCTGCCTTGCCACACCTAAAAAATGAGCGTGGCGAAGCAAGGTTCACCCCAGAGTCACTGACCGAACAACACCATTCCTCTCACTGGTTAAACGAAGCGTTTTATCTCCAACAAGCGATTCTTCCTGCTGCCAATTCACGCCACTATGGCAAAGCGCCGGATAAGAATACGCTCTCAGCCGACAGTGATTTACTCAGCGATCTGACCAATCTGGCTTGCGTGATTTTACTGCTCGCGACTCTGATCTCTGTCGTGTTGCGCCAGGTCGTATGCCGAGACCGACACTGGCATAAACGCTATCGATTCCTGCACCTGCAATACCGCTACTTACAGGCCTGACAACCGCTTTACCTCGCTATTTGTTCCCATTTCAATTTCAGGTAAGCCTATGTTTCATTCTGTAATCAATATTGTGGATGCCTTGTGGCATCAAAACATCGACGCGCTGACGCAAACTAGCATGCTTTCTTTATACGTGTGTATCGGGGTAATCATCTGGTTAGAGAGCGCTTTTCTACCCGCGGCTCCTCTGCCTTGCGACAGTGTCATTATACTCAGTGGCAGCCTTGCCGCACTCGGCGTCATCGACTTGTACACCATCATTGCGGTGCTGACGGTCGCCGCCTGGCTGGGCAGTTTGCTGGCGTATTATCAGGGGCGTCAACTGCAATACTGGCCGCGTGTAAGACACTGGCTCACACACGTTCCCGAGCAACATCTCACCACTACCGACCGATTGCTGGGTAAGTACGGCTTGGTGGCACTCTTTCTGGCACGCTTTCTGCCGGTTGTGCGTTCCTTAGTGCCTCTGGTCATGGGGCTACGGGAACAAAACGGTTACCGTATTATCCATCTCGCCGCCATCAGTTCAGCATTATGGATTGCCATTCTGGTCTTGCTGGGATACAGCCTTAAATTCCTGCCAGAATCGTTATCCAAACCCGTGACGATGCTACTGATGTTGGCCCCTTTGATCACGCTCGCCATCGGCATTATCAGTGTGACGATTGGCTGGTGGATGAAAAAACGCACTCGTGCCTGAAGCCATCGGCTTATCATTATGGCTCAGCTCGTCTGAGCCATCCCTCCCCCGCAGAAACAATGATCGCTCAAGCATTTTTTAAGTAACCTCAAACTTCGTCGGTATTTGCACCTCTGTCGTTGTGCTAACGTGGTTTAGCCTTGCTCAATAAACGGCCAGTTGACTAAATGTTCTCTGTAGGAAAGCAGGCGAAGGTCAATGACACACCATAAGAAGTCTGTCAGACCACCAGAGAGCAAAAAGCCTGACCAACAACTAAAATTTATAAATAACCAGAAGCACTTATTCGCACAACCCACCTGATGCTCAGTACTGTTGTATCGCTGTGGTTGCCCTTAGCACTGTCGTAGTAGGTAAAAATTATATGCTGTCAATATTCGATATTTTCAAAATTGGCGTCGGCCCTTCCAGTTCTCACACCAATGGGCCTATGATCGCAGGTTATCAGTTTACCCGCCTGATAGAGCCTCAACTCCGGCTCGTTGAGCGTATTCAAGTCGATCTTTACGGTTCATTATCTCTGACTGGTAAAGGGCACCATACGGATCGTGCCGTCATTCTCGGTCTGCTGGGTAACCGTCCGGACACCATTAAAATTACCAGTGCCAATGAAGCGATGCGCACCGCCATTGATGACGGCAAACTCGCGTTGTCCGGCGACAAAATCATCACCTTCAACTACGACAGTGACATTCTGTTCCATCGTGACAACCTGCCGTTGCATGAAAACGGTATGACGATTACAGCATTTGACCAGCACGGTAATCAGGTTGGTTTCGAAACCTATTACTCGATTGGCGGCGGTTTCATCGCCACCGCCGATGAACTTGAACACGGCAGTAAAGAAGAGAGCGTCAGCGTGGAGTACCCGTTCAGTAGCGCCGAAGAAATGCTGGATCTGGCTGAACAAAACGGGCTGAGCCTCGGCGGAATGGTGCTGCGCAACGAATTGGCATTTCAAGACATGGATACCATTGACCAGAAGGCGGAGCAGATTTGGCGGGTCATGAGCCGCTGTATGGAACGTGGCTTTGAAACCGAAGGTATTCTGGAAGGAGGACTGAACGTAACACGCCGGGCCCCCAACCTGCTCAAAAAGCTTGAAGCGAACGCCGCTATCGAAAATGACCCGATGGAAATCATGGACTGGATTAACCTGTTTGCCTTTGCCGTCAGCGAAGAAAATGCAGCGGGCGGTCAAGTGGTCACGTCACCGACAAATGGAGCCGCGGGCGTAATACCTGCGGTTTTAATGTACTACCACCGCTTTATCAAAACACTTGATACCAAACAATTGAAAGATTTTTTGGCCGTCGCTGGAGCCATCGGGATCCTGTACAAAACTAATGCATCGATTTCCGGAGCTGAAGTCGGTTGTCAGGGCGAAGTTGGCGTGTCTTCCTCCATGGCGGCCGCGGGCCTGACAGCACTGCGTGGCGGCAGTAACGAGCAGATGTGCATCGCTGCGGAAATCGCCATGGAGCACTCACTGGGGATGACCTGTGACCCAATCGGCGGATTGGTGCAGGTACCGTGTATAGAACGAAACGCCATGGGGGCCGTCAAAGCCATCAATGCATCCCGAATGGCACTCAAACGAACCAGTAAATGCCTTATTTCTTTAGATAAGGTCATTGAGACTATGTATCAAACCGGTAAAGATATGAATAAAAAATACCGAGAAACATCACTGGGTGGTCTCGCTATTATTCATATGGCACCAC
>NZ_WXWP01000127.1:0-8680 GCF_009904765.1 Vibrio sp. V39_P1S14PM300 | reverse complement strand
ATAAGCTCCGTACTCATGGGGTACTACTTAAAACCAGCGATGGTTAATTATTTAATTGACCACGGATATCAATTGAAAGAGACAATTAGAGCTTCTGCTCCTTGGCGACCAGATACTGATATCTACGTGCTTGAAAAGAAAAGTACAGGTCTTTGACAAATTGCCACAGCTTACTAAAGCAACTAAGCAATTTGAAAGGTTAGCTCAATGACCAGTTTTATTCGCATACTCCGATTTTTTCTCTCTGTAGGCATCATCGTTATCTCCACTATTTTTCTTGTTAAGAACTTTAGTACGTTGTTTGACGAAGATGCAAACTATGTAGTGATACGCGGATTCATCTCACTGTGGGCTATGTTTGGTGTGTTTTTTCTTGGCATCTCTGCATTGTCCATGTCGATCGTGACGAAAGGCAGTTGGCGTCAATCTCATTTCAACCGTCTTTATGTAAGTTCTATACTAATTAATGCAGCTGTATTATCACCAGCATTAGCTGGCGCTTTGAAGTATCAATTGGAAAGTAAAGCACATGGGTGAGTGTGAAGACCTTTCCCGCTCATCACGCCGCGACTCTAGTGCAACCTACGCAACAGCAGCAGATGAATGCCAAGAATTGGCGAAGCTCAAGCAAAAACACAACGAGTAAAAGTAGACGAAGCCATGATTAATTAATGGTTGACAAAATACTGTTTGTTATTGGTTCTGCAGTCATAGTGACCATCATTCCTTTTGGAATGTATGAAATGGCTGAAAGTCTATACGCGAGTGTCTTTTTGACAAAAAATGAAGTCGAAGTTAGCTATATTTTCGGCGTGCTTCCCTTGCTCACCTCAATATGGCTACTTGCACTATTGGGATTAATTAGCCTTCCAATTAGGAAGAAAATCAACTTATCTAGTAAAACTAAAAAAATCATAGGCACCTACATACCTATCTACACGGCTCTATTCGGAGTCGTGATAGCCATAATTGGCAAACCATTGATCGTCGAAAACTTACTGAGCCACGGATATGTACTTGAACGTACGGTCGATATAAAAACAACATTCCAGTGGGTGCTTGATAAAGAAGTTTATGTATATAGGGGCAATAATAAAGCGGATCCAAAAACATAATAATTAGGCCTACCTAGCCAAACCTGGCCTTTGTCAACATAACGCATTGATTTTAAATTGAATTTACATACTCAAATCAACCCTAGACTTACCTAAGGATTAAATTATAAAATCGTTGTTGAATAAAATCTTAGAGTATAGACTCTAAAAAATCATATTGAGTCAGAACGGTTTTTATGAAAATTCGTCCATTAGCAGTGCTCGCCGGAGGCTTGTGGCTGGCCAGTTCGTCTGCGTTTGCCGCGGCCATCAGCTTTGATCAGGCTTGGCAACTTCTTCAGCAGGAAAACAATTCGCTTGCCGCGCAGCGCTCCAATGTTGAGCGCTACCAGAATCTACAAAACGCAACCGGAAACCTGAATCTACCTCAAATCACGTTGGGTGCGAACTACACGGTACTTGATGATGACATTAAAGTCTCTGGCAAACAGTTGTTTGACAGCACAGGTGAGAGAATTAATGTGCCGCCGACGCTGGCCCCCATATTAGGCCCTATCCTATCGGACTTAGGGTCCGTCACATCGACGATCACTGAACGAGAGATTTTCACCTCTTCTATCCGAGCGATCTGGCCAATTTTTACGGGTGGACGCATCTCAGCCGCGCAATCTGCTGCAGAAGGTCGGAAAGAAGAAGCACAAAGTGAACTGAAGATGGAAACTCAGGCCCGCTATGAAGACCTGAGCAAATACTATTTTAGCGTTCTGCTGGCCAAAGATGTGCTCGACACACGTTTAGCTGTAGAGAAAGGGCTGACGCGACACAGAGACAATGCGCTTAAACTGGAACAACAAGGCCAAATCGCTCACGTTGAAAGACTTCAAGCTGAAGCCTCGTTAGACAAAGCGACGGTAGAGCGCAAAAAGGCACAAAAAAACCTCGATATCGCCCAGGCAGCGCTAACTCAAATCCTCAATCAGGACGACATCGTCGAGCCAAGTGGCGCATTGTTTATCAACGACAACTTACCGCCACTGAACGCATTTGTGGATCAAACCTTAAATACCTACCCGGGGCTTTCCTTACTGGATGCCAAAGGGAAGCAAGCCAGCAGCCTGATAAAAGCGGAAAAAGGGAAGTACTACCCTGAGGTCTACCTGTACGGTGATTACAACTTATATGAAGATGACTCGCTTGCCAGTCAATTAAAACCCGATTGGCTGGTCGGTGTTGGTGTCAGTATTCCTCTGATTGAATCGTCTGGCCGGAGTGAACAAGTAAAAGCGGCTAATAATGCGGTCTCTCAGGTTCGCTACCTTAAAGCTCAGGCTCAGCAGGATCTTAAAGTGTTGGTGAAAAAAACGTACCTGGAGGCTGAACAAGCTCAAGAAGAAGTCAAAGGTCTGAACTCCAGTATCCAACTGGCTCAGGAAAACCTCAAACTGCGCCAGAAAGCTTTCTCACAAGGGTTGTCGACCTCACTCGATGTGGTCGACGCCGAGCTATACCTTGCGAGTGTACGAACTCAGCAGTCTGCCGCCAGCTTCAATTATTTGTTATCCCTTACCCGGTTGCTGGCGTTATCAAGCGAAATGAACGCGTTCGACCATTACCAACAATCCGCAATTCAGCCAAGTCAAATGAATCAATAGGTGGAAAATGAAACTCGTAAAACCGACTATTATTGCCGTCTCCGCCATCGCTCTGACTGCGTGGATTGGCTACAGTTTTTATCAGGCGTACCAACCCGAGCCTGTACGCCTTCAGGGACAAATTGAATCGCAGCAGTACAGCATTTCCTCCAAAGTTGCTGGCCGTATTGATCAGGTTCTGGTTCGCAAAGGAGATGAGATTAAACAAGGTCAGTTGATCTTCACCATTCACAGCCCAGAGATTGAAGCCAAGCTCGAACAAGCCGTGGCGGGCCAGAGAGCCGCTGGCGCTCTGGCGGAAGAAGCAGAAAACGGCACGCGCGAACAACAGATTCGTGCCGCGCAGGATCAGTGGCAAAAAGCCAAAGCCGCGGCGCTGCTGGCTGAGAAGACCTACCTGCGAATCAACAACTTGTATAAAGAAGGCGTCGTGGCGGAACAAAAACGCGATGAGGCCCTCACGCAGTGGCAAGCAGCCAAATACACAGAGAGTGCTGCGCTGCAAATGTACAATCTGGCTAAAGAAGGCGCGCGAGAAGAGATCAAAACTGCTGCCGCCGAAAAAGCCAAAGCCGCTGCTGGCGCCGTGGCTGAAGTACAGGCCATTGCTGAAGACACCAAAATTGCCAGTTGGTTTGATGGTGAGGTATCGCAAGTTTTGCTGCGTAGTGGCGAACTTGCACCACAGGGATTCCCTGTAGTGACGGTTATTGATACACAAGATTCATGGGCCGTGTTGAATGTGCGAGAAGATCAACTGAAGCATTTTGAAAAAGGCGCTGAATTCACCGCTTATTTGCCGGCGCTGGATAAAGAACTCACCTTTAAGGTCAGCCACATTGCCGCGATGGGCGACTTTGCAACCTGGCGTTCCACCGACGCTTCCCAGGGTTTTGACCTGCGTACTTTTGAAGTAGAAGCCCGGCCGATCACGCCAGTGAAAAATCTGCGCATGGGCATGAGTGTCGTGGTAAATCTGTAAGATGAATCTACACATTCCCTCTCAACGGCAACTGCTCAGACGGGATAAATGGCTACTCTCTTGCCTGACCTGGGTGCCGGTTATGCTGGCAATCATGCTATGGTGGATTTTCTCTCATGGCATTGCCCGAGATTTGCCGATTGGTGTGGTTGACCTTTCACACAGCTCACTGTCCCGTACACTCAGTCGAGACTATGACGCGACGTCTGCCATGAGCGTTGATTATCAGTTTCAGGATGTCGCTCAGGCACGTCAGGCCTTAATTCAGGGCGATGTGTACGCTTACGTCATCATCCCGACCAATTTTGACAAAGACATATACCGCGGCATGCCACCCAAGGTTTCTGTTTTTTATAACAGCCAGTTCATCTTAGTCGGTAAGCTGATCAAATCCTCGGTTGCTGCCGCTCAGGGCACCTTCAACGCCAAAGTTGATGTGATGCGCAATCTGGCTAAAGGCAACACCACCACACTCAGTGCAATGGGTCAGGCATTGCCGGTGCGTACTCAGATCACTGCCCTGTTCAATAAAAACTCGAACTATGCCCAGTTTCTGATCAGCGCCATTGTGCCCGCGTTGTGGCAAATCAGTATGGTGGCCAGCACCATACTGATCCTTGCTGCCAATCAGCGTGCGGTCGCCCTGACCACGTGGCTGAGTGAACGGCCGCTTGCGACTATCGCCAGAACTCTGGCCGGCTATGTCCCGCTCTTTCTGGCTCAAGGCGTGGCTTTTCTCATCTGGTTCTATCAACTGATTGAATGGCCGATGCATGGCAGCCTGAGTGCCTTGATTCTGGCACAGCTTGTGACCGTGATAGCTTGTATGATCATGGGAAGCTTCTTTTTCTTCATGACGCTGGACGCTGCCCGGGCACTGAGTCTTGGCGGCGCGTTTACCGCTCCCAGCCTGGCATTTATGGGTATTACCTTTCCGGCAACCGACATGAACAGCCTCGCTCAGTTCTGGCGCAGTCTGCTGCCCATCAGTCACTATATTGAAGTTCAAGTAGCACAGGTGAGTTATGGCGCCGACGTACTTACGTCTCTGTACCATCTATTGCCTATGGCGGGATACGTCGTACCGCTCGGGCTGACTTTGCTGTTCGTTCGCAAACATCTCGCGAAAGCGCGCCAGGAGGAAGTGTCTGTATGAGTTTCTTTGAACTGGTGAAAGCCGAATGCAAAGCTTTGTTTACGAACCCTGCCGTCGTTCTGACGATATTTGGCGGGCTGGTCTTTTATTCGTTTCTCTATCCACTTCCCTATGCCAAACAGGTACCTCAGCAACAACGGATCAGTATCGTTAACCTGGATAAGAGTCAGACCAGCTACCAACTAGAACGCATGGTAGACGCCACATCACAAGTTGAGGTTGTCCAGCGTGATGACTCCATCGCTAGCGCCAAACAAGCGTTTCTAGAAGGCAAGGTCAGCGGTATATTGGTGATACCGGAACATTTTTATCGCGATCTGCTGCTTGGAATCAGCCCAACGCTCGCCTACGCCGGTGATGCGTCCTACTTTCTGGTGTATGGCACCATCGTCGAGGGTCTGGCCGAAGCTGGCGGCACCCTGTCTGCACAGGCTAAGGTGTCGAGGCTGGTATTAGAGGGCGAGGCGTTGTCGCTGGCCAGTCAACAGTATGCACCGGTCAAGCTCAACATGAAGCCAACTTTTAACCCACGCGGCGGTTATGTGGATTACGTGGTGCCCGCGGTGTTTGTCCTGATCCTACAACAAACTCTGGCCATGGCTTCTGGCCTGATGGGGGGAACACAGAAATACGGTCACGGATACTGGAACCGGGTGTCTGCCCCCATGTTGATCACCGCCAGAACCTTAGTGCTGACCATCATCTACTACGTCATGAGCATGTATTATTTTGGTGCCAGCTTTACGATGCACGGTATCAGCCAACTTGCTCAAGCCAGCCAACTGCTGGCTCTGCTGCTGCCCTTCTTGTTATCGACCATCTTTATCGGTATCTGGCTCGGCGCAGTGACACCTCGGCGCGAACTGGTGACTGTGGTCGTCCTGATCAGTTCAATGCCACTGGTGTTTGCCGCTGGGTTTATCTGGCCGGTTGAAGCGATTCCGGCTCCGATTGTCTGGGTATCGCACCTGTTTCCAAGTACCGTCGCGATTCAGGGTTACCTCAAACTTAACCAGATGGGCGCGAGTTGGCATCAGGTTGCCAGTGAATACACACAACTGTGGGCGCTGACACTTGCGTGGGGCGCCATTGCGCTGATCAGTTATCGAAAGAGTCAAAAACAATGGGTCTGTTGACACAACAATGTCAGACCCTACTCATCGTTCGGTGAGTTTTGAGTCATATCTGAGAATCGGGTCTCTATTGAGGCCCGATTGTGGTTTAAGATGGCAGATGAACCTATAAGATATCGACATCCAATCCAACACGCGCGCCCATATGCAACCTAACACCCACCGCAAACCTGAAATTAAGATACGTTCGTTTCTGGCGATCATCTTAGTCCCTCTGCTGATTGTTATCCCAACAGCGGTCTATCTGGCGGTCTCTGGCGTGCAACGTGATTTGCGTACAATTGCTGACGCATACACTCACAGGATTGACGAAGTCATTACTGAACTGAGAGATGAAAACCGTCGGGCCATACAGCACGCTGACCGCTGCGAAGCGATTCGGGAAGAACTGTTGTTTGAGAGCATACTGCGTGAGTTGATCATCGTAAAAAACGGGGTGGCAGTCTGCTCATCAAAACGGGGAGAAATCGATCATAACCTCACCGACTTCATTCATCGTGACGGCGTCACCTCTGGCGAGTATCTAATTGACCTGAGTAAAGACCCGGCGCAGCGTACTTTGATCGTGGTTGATACACTGCCCGGCGATAAGTTCTCCGGCGCTTTTTCCATCGTTGAGCGCGGCTACTTAGTCGATCGCATCGGTCGGGTAGAAAATGACAAACTCAGTTATATTCGGGCGCGTTTTGGGGAACGTACCTACCCCGCCGGACAGTCGTTTCATTCAGAGTCACTGCACCTGATATATCCTTCAAAGCAATATGATTACTCATTGCTGGTTGAAGCCAAGCGCGAATTCATTCTCCGGGAGCTCCTCTACTTTATCGCCAGTGGTATCCCGGTCTCTCTGATGATCTCTGCTCTGTTTCTCGTCACCACACGCTATCTGCGTAATCGTGAATCTCTGCTGGATGATTTGAAAAAGGGATTAAAACGTAGCGAGTTGTTTCTGGTGTATCAACCGATCATCGACGCCAGCCAGAATAAAGTGACCAAGCTGGAAGCCCTCGTCCGCTGGAAACATCCTACTCTCGGGTTGATCGGCCCGGACACCTTTATCTCCATTGCTGAATACCATAACCTGGTGGATGAGATCACTGATTTCGCTCTTGAACGTGCGTTAACTGAATTGACCGAGTTACCGCTGAGCAAAGGCATTCAGGTGGCGATCAATATTCCGCCGTCTTACCTGCATAACCCGGATAATATTGATGCTCTGATTTATTACAACAGCGAGTTCAAGCAGCAGGGATACGAGCTTTGTGTTGAAATTACCGAACGTCAGATGCTCGATGAGCTCAGCCGGAACGAAGTAAATAACCTTCACCACCAAGGTTTGTCCATTGCAATTGATGACTTTGGTACCGGGCACACCTCCCTGTCAGTGCTGAAAGACATACGTTTCAGTTTTCTGAAAATCGACAAGTGTTTTATTGACACAATTGGCATTGATACCGTCAACGCCATGGTGCTGACCACCATCATTGATTTGGGGCACAAACTGGGGGTACGGCTGATTGCCGAAGGAATAGAAACGCAAGCGCAGGCCGATTACCTCAAAGCGCAGAAGGTGCACTTCCTACAGGGCTTTTACTTTGCCAAACCAATAGCGGCGCCCGAACTATCGGCCTGTATTACGGATATCGATCAACGCACGTGAATCCGAGCTGTCCGATCAAAAGCCGCGTTTTTTCCAGAACTGGCCTTCGTCTCTCGCTACCAGATGGAACGTTTTCTCAGCGATGGTTCTACCGTTAAGTTCAATACGCATTTGCCATTGGCCCAGTTTGTCATTCACTGGAGCCCAAATAGTATCGCCAAGATAGAAGTCCCAGTCGTTGCTGCCGACATGCTCTTCACCCTCAAAAGGCGCCAGCGGATCCCCTTTCTTACTCAAAATACCCGGGTGGTCAATACAGTAATGAATGACGGCCCCTTTGGCTTTTTTGATGTTGACGATAAACCCGAACTCGACATCAATGTCTGCTGGTACGTGCGTCGTAAACTCTTGAATTTTAGGAAGGTGCTTAGATTTTGAATCCCATGTGGAATAAATTCCGTAAGACGTCATTTCAATTATCGGGGATCGCTTTGCCACGCCTGCCACCTTTTTCGCATTTCTTTAATAGTGTGTTCATCAACACCGTGGATATTCTGATATTCGCCATCACACTCGATCACTTCCAGACGCGCACCATAAACTTGCGCCATTTTCTGATAGACCCGCATTTCCCAGCGCCGGATAAATGTATTGGCGACCACAACATCCTGACCGGCAGCTAGACAACGTTTGGTTTGGGCCTGGCACCAATGGTGAGCTCGCGCAATATGATCAGCATCATAGTGATACTCCCCTTCGTCATTGAGGAAATACATGTCGGCTTCGAAATGATGGGCATTCATGGTTTTTGCTAAGGTCGATTTCCCCGACCCTGGAAGCCCACGAATTAATGTCAGTGTTGGTGCCATTTGCTGTCCAGACTTAAGATCAAGAGGCGATATTAAGGAAAAATGCGTCAATTGGCTATCGACATCTCAAATTGATTAGGTTAACTTTGGAAGTATAGACGTCCAGAAAGACAAGCTTAGGGAGAAAGCTGTGCCGATCAAGATCCCCGATCAATTACCTGCTACGGATATTTTGCGCAACGAGAATATCTTTATTATGGCGGAATCACGTGCATCCACTCAGGAGATTCGTC
>NZ_WXWP01000261.1:0-8698 GCF_009904765.1 Vibrio sp. V39_P1S14PM300 | reverse complement strand
TAAGATTCTTTTTTAAGATAAAACACCTAAAACTGGTGTTTTATTAGATATAAATGTGGTTTGTTATTGAGCTGTATAAGATTTTGAGCGAACACCCGTGTTACGAAAACGCCCTTTATGCTCACAGATGTAAGCCAGAAAGTAATGAAGAGTTAAGCAAAAGGGCTGGAAAACCAGCCCTTTAGATTGGAATCAAACGTGGATTCTGAATTAGAACGTGTGGCTGTACTGTAGGCCAACCAAATAGGCATCAGCGTGAGTTGTGCCTGTAATTCTCGAAACAGTTTGCCCGCCGACTTCTGTTGATTCACTGACATCAACATCATCGCCCATCAGGTAGGTAAAGCCAAAGTCGATGTTTGACGCTGAACTGATGTGGTAGGTAAAGCCAGCAGAGAACCACTGACGGTCCGAATCCGGAACGGAAATGGAGGTAACGTCATCCTGAGCGCTGGTGTCGTACATGTAACCTGCACGCAGTGTCCAGTCGTTGTTCAGGTAGTAGGTGCCACCCAGAGCAAAGTGCCAGCCGTCTTGCCACTCATAGGCCTTTTCACTGATGGCGACGTTATCAAACTCAATTTTGTCGAAATCTGACCAGCCAATCCATTGCACACTGTAGTGTACCGCAAACTTAGTGTCTGGAATTTTGTGGTAGCCGGAGAACTCTGCGATATCCGGCAGGGGCAACGTGACTTTTTTCGAGCCATCTTTGGCCTCAATCTCTGGGCTGTAACGGTATGCCAGACCAAAGCGGTTGTCTTTGTCCAGTTCGTAAACCGTACCGATATTGAACCCGACACCCCAACCATCGGCATCTTCGACATCCAGGATGGATTGACCGTTAAGCGCGTTCAGCGTTGCAGTTTGGCCATTGTCTACGGCTGGTGGTAAAACCGGACCTTCATAAAATTTGTTGCTGAAGTTACGTTTCAGTGTGCCTTGGCCGTAGATCAGATCCAGACCAGCACCAAAACTCCACTGTTCATTCAGGCGGTAAGAGCCTGCCAGGCCGAAGTTCAGACTGATGATTTCGGTTTCACCACCGTACTCACCCCCTACGTAACCGCTGCTGAAATCAGTTCGGGTACCAAAGTTTGAGTAGACATTGGCACCAACAGCGAACTTTTCGTTGATCGGAACGATCAGGTGAATGTTAGGGGCAACAGACGTCGCGCCAGCGTCGTCGTAGTCAGCATCGACACCAGTGTAAGTTGGATCAACAGCGCCGGTCGCACCGTAGTAGGTGGCATCAGACACTTTAATTTTGGTGGTAATGGTTTCAAAACCCAGTGACAGAGAAGTTTTGTCAAACAGAGCCATTGCTGCTGGGTTACGTGCCATTACCGAAGCGTTGTCTGCGATGACAGCGTCACCGGCGAAAGCTCGGCCAAGGCCAGTTGCAGATTGTGCATTCAATTGGAAACCTGCAGCCATTGCTTGCTGCGTGGCGAGAGAGACAGTCACTGCTAGTAGCGACTTTTTAAACAGACGCGTCTTGTTCATTTATGCTTTTCCTTTTTATTTCGTCTCTAAGTGGACGTTATTTTTGAGCAAATGCTCAGTTGGTGGCTGATACTATGCTTTAGTGTAGATAATAGAAATCCGACCATTGTCTAATTGGGTGACAAAATTGTAGAAATGATGGTTATCTAGCAGGAAAATGCGCGATTTTGATATTTTTTAGAGTTAAGACTCTATTGGCGAGGTAAAAATATAGCCCAAACTTATCGTTCGGGCTATATTCATTTTAAGCGGCAGGTTTGATCATTTTGGCAATCTTTTCAGCGATTTTTGTTACATCTTCACCTTTTTCTCCAACCAGTATCAAACTGGTGTTACCTATGGGTTCGATGACCCCTGACATGCCATCTTTTTCGAAGCTTTCCTGCTTCGGTGCTGGCAAACCAGTGAGGAAAAGAGTGACCTTCCCTTTGTCGCCCTGAAACACCATATGAACGGCGTTGGAATGACCAAAACCACAGTGGTTAAGGTAGTACACATGGTAAGGAAAAGCCGAATCCATGTGATAGGCGAAAGGTTGCATCTTTGCGTTAATTTGCGTCGAACTGACTTGCTCGTCGACATTATCGACAAAAGCGCTTTCGTCAATTACGTGCTTCACCGCCATATCAGCAAGGCTTGCCTGGGCAGGAGACACAACCAGGTTACCCCAGTTGATCTGCCCAACCAGCAGTCCAAACACAAAGGCAATCGACGCCGCCATCGCCATGGCGCGTTTAGCAAAGTTGGGCCGTACGACATTATCCGGTGAGGACGACTGATTGAACAGAATGCGATCTGCCAGATCATCGGGAACGGGAACCGTCATCGCTTTCGCAAGTCTGGCATCCAAATCCAAAATGTCGTCAGCAAATTTCTTGTTGGCGTCGCTGCTTTTCATCGCGTCCTGGACTTGTTTATCGCGGTCTTTGGGATCCGACATAATCCGGCGGCGAAATTCTAAATCATCCATTCTGATGCCCCCTTAGTTTATCTTCAGAATCCAGCATCTCCTTGAGTTGATTGCGGGCTCTAAACAGGCGTGTCATTACCGTGTTCTTGTTGAGGTTAAGTATTTCACCGATCTCTTCTCCACTGAACCCTCCGACAACCTGAAGAAACAGAGGTTCGCGATAATCGACATCCAACTTCATTATTTGGGCTTGAACCCATTCCGTCTGATGATGAGCCTCATCGCTGATTTTGGCGTCGTTACCGTGATCATCAATGTCCACCAAGTCCAGCTGTTTGCGCTCAAAGCGCCGCGCGTTTTCCCGCCTTAAAATGGTAATCAGCCAGGATTTGGCCGCTTTGTCGTCTTGCAAGCTATCGAGCGATTTCCAGGCTCTGAGGCAGGTTTCCTGCACCAGATCTTCCGCCACGCTCTGATCCTTGCACAACCAGAACGCATAGCGGTATAAATCGCGATGATACGCTCTGACAAGCGCTTCATATTTTCTTTGTCTGTCCATATCCGAATTGACCGGGTCATCGGACTTTTTCTTTCCGAAAAATCTGATTATTGACACATGAGCCTCCGAATCGCCCTGTGAATCTTATAGTTATATACGTCGAACATATTTAAGTGTAAGTCAATCAAACGGCTGACAAGCGATTTGCAACCTTGTTTGAGTAAATCAACATAAAATTGATCTAATTCAAAATCTTATACCGAGTAGGGGTTATAGTACACCTTGTCATCTAGTTAGTCCTTGTGACTAACGTGTTGAGCAAGATGACACTTCCTTTTGAAGGCTGACTTTACTTTCTCCTAATCAGGAAACTGATTACTTTCAATTGGCGTAAGTTAATTGCTTTATATATTCCAACCACACAATTTTGTGTGGTTTTTTTTTGCCCGCCGAATCACTCTTCCACTAAAATTTCCGAATTATTAACCTGTTACCAACGTTTGAATGATTAGTATCGACTACACTAACAGCGTGTTTCGATGCCAATATCACGTTTATTTAAACGGCCGTTTGATTGTTTTAACAATCTCGTTACAATGCATCAGGTCAGACCTCTTATCTTTAAGGAGAAATAATGGGCAAGCAGGAAGTAAAAACACGTTCAGGCGAACGTGTCGCTATCGTAGCGGGGCTGCGCACACCATTTGCACGTCAAAGTACTGAATTCAGTCAAGTTCCGGCCGTGGACCTTGGCAAAATGGTTGTCAGTGAAATGATGGCTCGAACCGACATCGATCCGACACTGATTGAGCAGGTGGTGTTTGGACAGGTGGTTCAGATGCCGGAAGCCCCCAACATTGCACGTGAAATCGTACTGGGCACCGGTATGAGCATCCATACCGATGCCTACAGCGTCACGCGTGCGTGTGCCACCAGTTTCCAGTCTGCGGTGAATGTCGCGGAAAGCATTATGGCCGGTACGATAGACATCGGGATTGCTGGCGGTGCGGATTCCTCTTCGGTTTTGCCTATTGGTGTCTCGAAAACGTTGGCGGCTAACCTGCTTGCTCTGAGCAAAACTAAAACGCTCAGTCAGAAGCTGGGTCTTTTGAAAAACCTCAGCCTTAAAGACCTGATGCCTGTGCCGCCGGCGGTTGCAGAGTATTCGACCGGGCTATCGATGGGGCAGACCGCAGAACAGATGGCCAAATCCCATGGCATCAGTCGCGCTGATCAGGACGCGTTAGCACATCGTTCTCATACATTGGCTTCACAAGCCTGGAAAGACGGCAAGATCGCCGGTGAAGTAATGACGGCTTTCCCTGAACCGTACAAAAAATGGTTGGCGGAAGACAACAATGTCCGTCATGACTCGACGCTGGAAGGTTACGCGAAGCTGCGTCCGGCCTTTGACCGTCAGTACGGCAGTGTCACGGCTGCGAACTCGACGCCCCTTACCGATGGTGCTGCTGCGGTCATGCTGATGCGAGAAGGTCGGGCGAAAGAACTGGGTCTGGAAATCATGGGCTACATTCGCTCCTATGCGTTTTCTGCCATCGGTGTTGAGACTGACATGCTGATGGGCCCCTCATACGCAACGCCGCTGGCGCTAGAACGTGCCGGCCTGTCCTTGTCTGATTTGACTTTGATCGATATGCACGAAGCCTTCGCTGCGCAGACACTGGCGAACGTCAAAATGTTCGCCAGTACTCAGTTTGCGCAGGAAAAACTGGGTCGTTCTAAGGCGATTGGTGAGATCGATATGGAGAAGTTTAACGTTCTGGGCGGTTCCATTGCGTACGGTCACCCTTTTGCGGCAACCGGAGCGCGAATGATGACTCAGACTCTGCGAGAGCTGAAACGTCGCGGTGGTGGTCTGGCGCTGAATACCGCGTGTGCAGCGGGTGGTCTGGGCGCGGCAATGATTCTGGAGGTTGAATAATGAGTGATGCAAAGGCGTTTAACCTGACGGTTGACGAACAGAATATTGCCTGGCTGTCTATCGACGTCCCGGGCGAAAAAATGAATACTCTTCAGGCTGCGTTTGCTGATGAAATGAGCGATATTTTGACGCAGTTGAAAAATGAGAAAGGCATTAAAGGCCTGATTCTCCATTCTCTCAAACCAGACAACTTTGTGGCTGGTGCAGACGTGCGCATGCTGGAAGCGTGTAAGAGTGCGGCAGAAGCGGAAACGTTGGCCAAGCAAGGCCAACAGATGTTCCAGGCTTTGGCTGATTTGCCGTATCCGGTCGTGGCAGCCATTCATGGCCCATGTCTGGGTGGCGGCCTGGAGCTCGCATTGGCGTGTGATTATCGCGTTTGTAGTGATGCAGATGGCACCCGACTTGGGTTGCCTGAGGTTCAACTCGGTCTGCTGCCAGGCTCTGGTGGTACTCAGCGCTTACCGCGTCTGATTGGCTTGCTGCCTGCACTGGATTTGATTCTGACAGGAAAACAGTTGCGCGCGAAGAAAGCGAAGAAACTGGGTGTGGTGGATGCCAGCGTGCCACAGACTGTCTTGCTTGATGTTGCGAAGAGCTTCCTTGAAAAGGGGAAAAAGAAACCGAACAAAAAAGTGTCGACCAAAGAGAAACTGATGTCTCAAACCGGGGTCGGACGCAAACTGATTTTTGAACAGGCAGCGAAGAAAACCCGCGAAAAAACCCGCGGCAATTATCCGGCCGCTGAGGCTATCCTGGATGTGATTCGTCATGGTTTAGAAAAGGGCATGACAGACGGTCTGGAGCTTGAAGCACGCCGCTTTGGTGAGTTGGTGATGACCGCTGAATCCAGGGCTCTGCGTTCGATATTCTTTGCCACAACCGAGATGAAAAAGGAACACGGCAGCGACGCCGAACCGCAAGCGGTTTCGCGTGTGGCTGTGCTAGGTGGCGGTCTGATGGGCGCAGGCATCAGCCATGTCAGCGTTGTCAAAGCCAACGTACCGGTACGCATCAAAGATGTCGCTAACGATGGTGTGTTGAATGCACTACAGTACAACTACAAATTGTTTGAGAAACAACGTAAGCGCCGCATTTTGTCCAAAGCTCAGCTTCAGGGCAAAATGATGCAGTTGTCGGGCGGAACCGATTTTACCACCTTCAATCATACGGATGTGGTGATTGAAGCGGTGTTTGAAGATTTACAGCTGAAGCAGCAGATGGTGGCGGACATTGAGGCCAATGCCAAACCGAGCACGATTTTTGCGACCAATACGTCGTCGTTGCCGATTCACCAGATTGCAGCACAAGCCAAGCGTCCGGAAAATGTGGTTGGTTTGCATTACTTCAGTCCGGTAGAGAAGATGCCGCTGGTGGAAGTGATTCCGCATGCGGGGACGTCTGATGAAACCGTATCGACCGTGGTAGCCCTGGCGAAGAAGCAGGGGAAAACGCCGATTGTCGTCAAAGACTGCGCGGGCTTTTATGTGAATCGGATTTTGGCGCCATACATGAATGAAGCCGCTCAGGTGCTGATGTCTGGTGAGCCGATTGACCATCTTGATACCGCGTTGTTGGATTTTGGTTTCCCGGTCGGCCCGATAACCCTGCTGGATGAAGTGGGCATCGATATTGGCGCTAAGATCATGCCGGTTCTGATCAATGAACTGGGTGTTCGCTTCCGTGGGCCGGACGTTTTTGACACCTTGTTGAACGACGGACGCAAAGGTCGTAAGAGTGGCAAGGGCTTCTACACCTACAAAGGCAAGAAAAAAGACGTCGATAAGAGCATTTATAAGCTGCTGAAACTGACGCCGGAATCCAAACTGGGCGCGAACGACATTGCGATGCGTTGTGTATTGCCAATGCTCAATGAAGCGGTACGTTGTTTGGATGAGGGCATCATTCGTAGCCCACGTGACGGCGACATTGGGGCGATCTTTGGGATCGGATTCCCACCGTTTCTCGGTGGACCATTCCGTTACATGGATCAGATTGGCATCAAACGTCTGGTCGAGATCATGAACGATCACGCGAAGAAATACGGTGACCGTTTCGCACCGTGTGACGGGTTATTGACCCGAGCCGGGCTGGACAAACCATTCTATGAATAAGTCATACATGCGTTGATGACAAGGCGGGCCACAGGCCCGCTTTTTTGTTTGTTAGCCTTAACGCAAATCGCTGTGCGATGCGCTGCAACTGTGAGGCGTGTTTGCTATGATGTGCGCATAATCAGTGAAGTAAGGATTCAAAATGGACGCTCTTGAACTGCTGTTGAACCGACGTTCAATCGCCAAGCTTTCGGCGCCGGCACCGGAAGGTAAAGCTTTGGAAAACATTATCCGCGCTGGGTTGCGTGCGCCCGATCATGCCGGCTTGACCCCGTGGCGTTTTGTGATTTGCCAGGGGTCGGGTTTGCAGAAACTGGCTGATATTCTGGTCAAGGCTGCTGAAATGGAAAACAGCGAAGATGCGGTGATCGATAAACTGAAAAATGCCCCGTTTCGCGCCCCAATGGTGATTGCGGTGATTGCCAGAGTAACGGAACATGAGAAAGTGCCGCCACTGGAACAGTACTTGTCCGCCGGTTGTGCTGCACAGGCGATGCAGATGGCCGCGGTGGCACAAGGGTTTCAGGGCTTCTGGCGTTCAGGCAAGTGGATGTTCCATCCGGAGGTGCACAAAGCATTTGGCTTACAAGGTGAGGATCAGATCGTTGGCTTCCTGTATCTCGGCACTCCGGGCTGCTCACCAATGAAAGCGCCAGAGCGGGAGCTGGGCAAATTTGTCGAGTATCTGTAACTGGTAAGAGCGCTATCAGAAAGGCCTGTGATATTCACAGGCCTTTTTGTCAGTGGATGTTGTAGGCAATGACGAAATCGATAAACAGACGTACTTTCTCTGGCAGGTGATCTTTGTGGTTGTAGAGCATGTAAATATCACGCGGGTTGGCGCTCCAATCTTCTAATACGCGAACCAGGCTGCCGTCATCGATATACTCACGCAACATCACGTCGGGCATTAGGGTGATCCCAAGCCCGTCAGACACCGCAGAACGCACGACATTCAGCGCGTTGGCCTGGAAACGACCATTATCGTTGTTCACGACGGTTTCGCCCGATGAATTGGACAACTGCCATTTGATCAGTGGGTGGCCTTTCAACAACGAGTGATTTGCCAGCTCTTCGGCGTGTTTGGGGGCAGGGTTGTTTTTTAGGTAGTCTGGGCTGGCCACTAAAATGTCTTTGACTTCGCCAATTTTTCTGGCGATTAGGCTGGAGTCACGTTGCGGACCTACGCGGAAAATTACATCCCATTCGGTTGGATCCAACTGATCGGCGTGATTGCTGGTGGTCAGTTCGATATTGATCTCGGAGAACTGTCGCATGAACTCAATAAACATCGGCATCATCATGCGTTTAGTCAGGTTCGATGGGGCAGAAATCTTGATTTTCCCTGCGGCGCCACGGCATTCATCCGTCAATTCTTCTGCGGTCATAGACAAACGTTGTAGCAGCGGGGAACATTCCTGAAAAAAGCGTTCGCCTGCTTCGGTCAATGACAGCTTGCGCGCGTGACGATTGAGCAATCTCAGATTCAGAGCGTCTTCAAGCGCCTGAATGCGTCGGGTGATGGTCGCGACAGGAATCATTGTCTTGCGAGAAGTTGCGGTATAGCTCCCATTTTCGACAACCAGTCGAAATAGGTTGAGATCATCTAATTTCATCATTCCAGACACATCTTATTACGAATTGCGGTAATTTATAGGTATATCAGATGTTAAGGCTTGAGTCACATCAACAACTGGTGATTTTTACGATATTACGTACATATAGTA
>NZ_WXWP01000250.1:0-8704 GCF_009904765.1 Vibrio sp. V39_P1S14PM300 | reverse complement strand
TCTAAACGTTACGTGAATCCAGTCACACCCAAATTGGTTTTCAGTCGGAGAAAATATCGATGCTATTTCACTGCAACCAGAAAACCCACTTGTTGTGATTTCAGGCCCAGACAGGCTTTTTTCACTGGGCTAAGGTTGCCAAATTCGTAACAGTGGGTGACGTACATTTCTTGAAAGCCCGCCTCTCTGAGCATTGATTTCCAGACACTCTCCGAGTGAAAACAGACCCCAACACCTGCGGTATTGGCTCCCATTCTGGCAACGACTGATTTGAGAGAGTCCGATGCGGTTAAACGGTAAATAACCTGACCAGGCATATCACTCACCCACAAACCTTCATAAAAGTTCTCAAAGATGAACACCATGCCGCCCGGTTTAAGATTCTGATAAGCTTCCGTGAGCGCGGCGCGCTGCACTTGCAGCGTAAGTTCGTAGCTGTTGGAGACAAAGTGGTGCAAGACCCAGTTAAACTGAATGATATCTTGCTGATGCTGTTGGCTGGCTTGCTGAAAAGTACAGGCCAGTAATGATTTTCTGGGATGGGGACGGTTTTTTTCTAACAGGGTTTGCTCTGGTTCAATGACGGTGACATTAGCAGCAGGAAAATGCTCCAGTACTTTGTCTGCGTAAATCCCGTTGCCACCACCAACGTCTAACAGGTTGAAAGGTCTGTCGTTGGAATAACGTTCGACGATTGGTTTGGCGACCAGTTCGAACATCTCGTTGCTGATGTACTCAACATCAAACGCTTCTGTCTGTGAAGCTGCCAGTTTTCTTACACTGATTGTCATTGTCGCACCTCCATGGCTATGAAGAGTACGGTTCAATATTCAAGCCAGTTTTTAGCGCTTTATTGATCAATAGGTTACGGAAGCAAGATGGCAGCACACGCAAATTGAAAACCAATTTGCATATCCACGATGCTTATTCCTGAGTTGCAAAAAACGCAGCGACATCTCTGAGATCCTCGTCATTGAGCTGACGGAGTTGATCACGCATCATTTGCGCCATCGGGCCAATGCGCTGACCATCTTGGTAGGCTTTCATGGCTTGATAGAGGTACTGCTCGTTTTGTCCCTGAAGATGCGGGTAGGCTGGGTTGTCAGCAATACCGTTTTGGCCATGGCAGAACACACAACTCGGCGCTTTGAGCTGCCCCAATTGTGGGTCGCCGCCAGCGTGAGCGAGCGTCGAAGTCAGCGCCAGTGAATAAAGTACAGCGGTGAAGTTCATCGATACCAGCCTCTCATGTCGGTTTTGATAAAGAGTAAAGCTTCCCCTAGAGGGAAGCTCAATCTTTTTGTTTAACCGTTACAGACAGTCGTTGAGTTTGCTCAGTAAGGTGTCAATGTCGGCTGACGAAATATCCTTGTGAGTCACGAAACGTATCGGGTTACCGGGAGTAATGGTGATGCCATCAGCTTTGAGTTTTGTCGCGATGGCGGCGATATCGATCTGCTCATCCAGTTTGGCAAAAACAATGTTGGTTTGTACGAACTGTGGGTTCACGTCAAAGCCAGGTAGCGCCGCCAGACCGTGCGCAAGCTTTTTGGCGTTGGCGTGGTCCGTTTGCAACTGTGCAACCTGCTCAGTCAGAGCGAGTTTACCAGCCGCCGCGAGAATACCGGCCTGGCGCATGCCACCGCCAACCATCTTACGCAAGCGGCGAGCTTTGGCGATGTAAGCGGCAGACCCAAGCAACAGAGATCCGATGGGTGCGCTCAGCCCTTTGGAAAGGCAGATTGTCATCGAATCGAAGTATTGGGCGATCTCTTTTACGTCTACGTCCAGTGCCACTGCGGCATTGTACACGCGGGCACCATCCAGATGCAGGGCAAGTTGATGCTGATCGACAAATTCTCGTGCCTGAGCGAGATAGCTGAGCGGCAGAACTTTCCCGTTGATGGTATTTTCAAGACTCAGTAGGCGAGTGCGGGCAAAGTGGCAATCGTCTGGCTTGATGGCGGCTTTCAGTTTTGCAATGTCGATGGTGCCATCTGGGTTATTTTCCACCGGTTGGGGCTGGATCGAGCCCAATACTGCGGCGCCACCGGCTTCGTACTTGTAGTTGTGGGCTTGCTGGCCACATAGATATTCGTCACCACGTTCGCAATGCGCCATCAATCCGAGCAGGTTCGCTTGTGTACCGGATGTTGTGAACAGCGCGGCTTCAAATCCATGGCGATGGGCTGCCCATTGCTCAAGCTCGTTGACGGTTGGGTCATCACCATAAACGTCGTCGCCAACCACAGCATGGGCCATGGCTTCACGCATTGCCGGGGTCGGTTGAGTGACCGTATCTGATCTAAAGTCCATATTCTTCTCCTAAATGTAGCCACCCAGACGCGCTTTGTAGAGGCTGGCGATGGTTTTGGCATCGGTAATTGTACCGTCAACAATATAGTGCTCCAGTGTGCTGAGTGGAAGCGCTTCTACTTCAATTTCTTCATCTTCATCACATTGATAACGCTGCGTTTTCTTAAGCGTACGCGCAATAAAAAGATGTTGGATTTCGTCACAGAAACCAGCCATAGGCGTGAGTTGTCCGAGCGATTGATACTCAGCGGCGCTAAAGCCAGTCTCTTCTTCCAGTTCACGTTGCGCGCAGGTCAGTGCGTTTTCACCCGTTTCCACAGTACCGGCGGGCAGTTCTATCAACCATTTGTTGAGTGAAGGACGAAACTGGCGGATCACGATGATATCGCCGTTGTCGTCGACAGGCAGAATCACTGCTGCACCGGGATGGTGAATGGTGGTGTGGGTGACGGTCGTACCAGAAGGCAGTTCAATATCTTGTTCAATCAGCGAGATACGCTTCCATGTGTGAATGATCTTGCTCATGTAACCTTTTCAGCCAGTGATAAAAGTGTAGGTTTCACTACCTTAACGATTAAGATCACATAAAGAAAGATTAAGCTGGTACACTGACGCATGACTTTCTAGGGTTATCCGACGTGAGTGATTGATTTATAGACGAAATCTACTGGCCGCTGGTAAAGATAGGCGGCAGGCAGGATTGCCAAATATGAAATCAAAGTTTGCACATGAAATGCAAAATGACGGTTCTGATATAAGAGCCTGTTCAACGGAAAAATGCACTTGTAACAAAGTGATAACAAATGTATAAGAGTAGACGAATTGACCTGCAGAAATATTCCGGGGGAACCCTGCAATGATTAGCCCTTCACATGCATCCCACGCGCAGAAAGCACTGCTCTCGGAACGAATTAACAAACTGGCTCAGGCCCTCTCCGATGGGGTGTATGAGCGAGAAGACACCATCAAATTATGTTTGCTTGCTGCCTTGGCTGGCGAAAGTGTTTTCCTTCTGGGCCCTCCGGGCATTGCCAAAAGTTTGATTGCCAAACGTTTGATTCAGGCGTTTGATCATTCGTCTTACTTTGAATACCTGATGACTCGTTTCTCGACTCCTGAGGAAGTGTTTGGCCCGTTGAGCATTCAAGAGTTAAAAGACAATGGCCGTTATTTGAGATTGACGGACGGTTATCTGCCGACTGCGCAGGTGGTGTTTTTGGATGAAATCTGGAAAGCCGGTCCGGCAATTCTTAACACTTTGCTCACTGTCGTGAATGAGAAAACCTTTAAAAACGGCAGTGATATTGAACGGGTACCGATGCGCCTGTTGGTGTCAGCCTCGAATGAACTGCCGGATGAAGATAGCGGACTCGAAGCTCTGTACGACCGTATGCTGGTACGAATTTTTGTTAACCGTATTCAGAACAAGCAAAACTTCAAGTCGATGTTGACGGTAGGCACCCCACAGGAAGCGAAAATCCCGGATGGTCTGGCGATCACTGATCAGGAGTATCACGAGTGGCAGACCCAACTGGACAAACTGCTTCTGACCGACAATGTGTTTGAAAAGCTGTTCCAGCTCAAAACGTTACTGGAGCAGACCGTAGAGAGCCAGGGTGTGAATGCAGCAGACACTGATATGTACGTGTCTGACCGCCGCTGGAAGAAATCCGTGCGGCTGCTCAAAGCCAGTGCGTTCTTTAACGGCCGCGATGCGATCAATCCACTTGATCTATTGTTATTACAGGACTGTTTATGGAATAGCCCGGAGTCTCGGGAAGTGGTGCGAGGTGTGGTTCGCGAGTTTGCACTTAAGCATGCCTTTGATCAACAGGACGTAGAGCATCAGATCACGCTTTGCCGTGAAGAGTTACAAGAGATTCAGGATGCGCTTGAGTCTGAGTTTGCGATTACGTTATCTACCGAATCGACGACCGGGATTCTGAAAAAGCAAATTAACCACTACGACATTTCGGGTGCGAAATCATACAAAGTCGGCAGTGCGTTTGATTTGGTGAAACTGGTGCTTTTGCAGAGCAATATGTCGGTCTCTGAGTCTGAGAAAGGCGACAGTCGCTGGGTATATGTGCCGAAGAACGAACTGGAGCGGGTGATTAAAGAAGGACACGGAGATGTGTACGGGTACGTCAACCAGAACACCAATTTATGTCGACTGCGTTTTGACGTCGATGCATCCAACAACTTGGTGATCAAAGATATCGCTAATCGTGCTGTACTGGTCGCTGTCGTGACTCAAAAGGGATTGGACGAGAGCGTGTATCAGGAGTGGTTGACTAAAGCGGAACAATCGGTGGCTCAACTGACGCAGGCGGAGCACCATTTGCGCAAAGTCCGATCCGATTTTCATGGTGCTTTGCCACACAACTTTGTTGATCCTGAGCTGCCAAGAATTATGGAAAGCAGTCTGCAGAGCTTACAGCAACAACTGGAGAGCACGCAGACAGAGTGCGAGCGTACAGTTTTCCGTTTCAAAAACCTCAATCAGTTCTTCTCATAGGAGTGAATGATGCTGGGTGCTGATGGCCTTAACTTAGCGTTGATGATTGCGGATTCCGGTATTATCGATACCGCCGTGAACGATCTGATGGGGCGCTCTCAGGTGATGATGATGACAGAAAACCGCGGTGTGCGTGCCTCGGTGAAAAATCATTTGCTTAAATGGCGCGGCAGTGTAAAGAAACGCATCACAAAGGTGTGTGAGACCGAACGCTTTCAACAAGAGCTGGGGCTGTACCAGGAAGTCATTCACTGGGACGAAGAGGAATTTTTCGACAAGATCAACGATGTGGTCAAGCAGCTTGAATGGCATTCGGCATTCTACTTACCGGCTCGTCGTTTACTGGAAAAAAACAAAGGGGTGCACAACCCCATGTTTCCGCATTACTTCTGTGATCAATGGTATAAAACCTTGTCAGAAGCCATTCAGCAGGCTCAGCTTTCAGAATTAGAGGCGAACAAAGAAAAGCTGCTTAAAGATCTCTATCAACGCATGGAAACCATGAAGAACATGGATAAAGTGGCGGAAGTGGGGGATGAGGGCAGCGTTGGCCGGCTTTGGGATATGGCCGCTGCGAAACTGAGCAAAACGGATCTTGGTGTCATGAAACGTTATGCCGAGTTTCTCAAAAAGAATAAAGGGTTGCAGGAGATTGCGGAACAACTGGGCAGAATGGCGGGTCAGGTCGATGATCCGGATCTCAACCGGGCGCCAGCCGAAGAGTTACAAATGGTCGAAGAAAAATCCGATGAAGCCACCGATGACATCGTTGGTGTTCATGAAAGCGACGATCTGAACAAACTGCTGCCAAACGAAACCATGTTTCTCGCATACCCTGAACTGGAAGTGGTGTTTTATAAACATTTGGTGGATAAACGCCTGATGAATTACCGTATGCAGGGGAAAAGCCGCACACTACGTAAAATCAGAGCGCATCGTCCGGACAACAAGCAAGTGGATGTTGAAAAGGGGCCATTCATCTTGTGTGTTGATGCTTCTGGTTCAATGAGTGGTTTTCCGGAGCAGTGCGCTAAAGCGATGGCGTATGCCTTGATGCAAATTGCGTTGGCCGAAGATCGTGATTGCTTTGTGATTTTATTTTCTACCGAGCAGATCACCTATGAATTGACACGTCCGGATGGATTGCGTGAAGCCGCTGATTTTCTCAGTTACAGCTTTCATGGCGGAACGGACTTTGAGCCCGTAATCGTTAAGTGCATACAACTCATGCAAAGCGAAAAGTACAGAAACGCCGATTTGGTGGTGTTGTCCGACTTTATTGCACCGAAACAGACGGACGAAGTGCTTGATACCGTGGCGCAATTGAAGGCGAAGAAAAACCGTTTTCATGCGGTCAGTTTGTCCAGATATGGCAACCCTGAATTAATGTCGATGTTTGATCACTGCTGGGCATACCATCCGAGTCTCGTTGGGCGACTGATGAAAAAATGGTAGAAAACCGTAAGTTGGAACGATAGTTGTGCAAAATGAGTTAAAAACCGGCAAACAGAATGAAATTACAGATTTTTGTTTGACTCTCTCGCCTCAATCCGTAAAGTATGCAGCGAACGCAGCGGTGGGTAACTAAAGCGTTGATAAAAAAGGCGCGTTGGCAGAGTGGCTATGCAGCGGATTGCAAATCCGTGGACCTCGGTTCGACTCCGGGACGCGCCTCCATTTTACAAATGACCAGCTTAAAGCTGGTTTTTTTGTGTCTGGAATTCGGGCACAAAAAAGGCCAGCGAGTGCTGACCTTTCTATTCTTTGCGCTAAGCATTATGAATACAGGGCTTGCTCTGTTTTCAATCCCTTAATCAGGCTTACACACATCAACAGCAATACAAAGCTGAATGGTAGGGCGGTTGCCACCACACCAGACTGCAGTGCCTGTAGGGCTTCTTTACCACCAATCCAGAGCATGACGGCTGCGATGGCGCCTTCGACACTTGCCCAGAAGATACGTTGAGGGATAGGTGCGTCAACTTTGCCGCCAGCCGTGATACTGTCGATCACCAGCGATCCTGAATCCGACGACGTAATAAAGAAGATGAGGATCAGGACAATCGAGATGATGGAGATTGCGCTACCAAACGGCAGCTGCTCATACACGTGAAACAACGTTAGCGAAATATCTGTCAAACCATTCGTTCCCAGTTCACCCACTTTGTTGGCTACCTGATCCAGAGCTATACCACCAAACACAGCCATCCAGATCAGCGTCAGCAGAGTCGGGATAAAGACAACAGCAAACAAAAACTCACGTACGGTACGGCCGCGGGAAACACGCGCGATAAACATACCGACGAATGGCGACCATGAAATCCACCAGGCCCAGTAAAACACCGTCCAGCCGTGCATCCATACTTCATCTTCACGGCCATGAGGGTTACTCAAACCAATGATGTTTTCTGCGTACGCCATAAAGGTCGCAGGAATAGACTCCAATGCGATGTCATAACTCACACAGACAATAAAAATCAGCAGCGCAAACGCGAATGCCATATTGATGTTACTCAGTACCTTTACACCACCGTCGATACCGCGGATCACCGAGATAATCGCAATGAAAGTGACAAAGACGATCACGCCAAGCTGCATACCAATGCCGCCATCGGTACCAAAAATATAATTGATGCCGCTGGTGGCTTGTTGAGCACCGAGACCAAGCGATGTCGCTAAACCAAACAAGGTAGCCAGTACCGCCATAATATCGATTACGTGGCCCAACCAGCCCCAAGCGCGGTCACCGAATACCGGGTAAAAGACACTACGGATGGACAAAGGCAACCCTTTATTGAAAGCAAAGAAAGCCAATGCCAGAGCTACGATGGCGTAAATCGCCCAGCCGTGAATACCCCAGTGAAACATGGTGGCGCCCATTGCCAGCGATTTGCCTTCTGGTGTATTAGCAGCAACATTCATTGGCGTACCCCACCAATCGGTGTAATACGCTGTAGGTTCCGCAACACTCCAAAAGAGCAAGCCAATACCCATACCTGCGGCAAACAGCATTGCCAGCCAAGAAACGCGTGAATGATCCGGTGTCGCGTCTTTACCACCAATACGAATCTTGCCGAATGGTGAACACATTAATGCCAATGTGAAGAACAAAAAGAAGTTGGTGGTCCACATAAAGAACGCATCAAAGTCTTCAATGATTCCGTTTTTCAATGTGTTCAGTGCGTCGCGTGCGGTGATCGGATCAACCAGCAGCAGAGAAGCGAGAAATAAAATAATAAGTCCTGCGCTGATCCCGAAGACGGGGTTATGAACATCGAATCCCCACTTCTGAATGTTATCCTGACCTACCTGATAGTCAGTTGTATCAATACTGTATTTTTTTAAAGCGTCTTCCATAAAAAAGTCTCAAAAATGTTTTGTCGTCGATGCATTTTTTCATCCTAATGCACCGGAACACATCGAATAGTTGTTCGTTATTTAGAGTTCGAAGTGTTTGTGAGGGGCGTATATTAGCAGAAATATTAAGATAAAATCAAATGTGGCCAAGTTTTTGCCCGGTTTTGACGTGCTTGTCAGGCGGTTGGTATTCGATTGAGATGGTCTAATGATATGTGCACTAAACATTTATTTGGTTTTGAGTTGTGCTGAATAACTGGCAGGCCCAAAAGCCAGAAGTCAGGTAGTCTGTGCGAGCGGCGGAATTTTGTTCATTCAGACAAGCTGAATACATTCTTTGGTTGACTGGCTCAGGATATCCGGTAGAGTACGCTTCGTTCTGAAGTTGATGGTCGGTACGTTTCGCTCGTAATCCACATCGACTCAAACAAAAAGGCGCGTTGGCAGAGTGGCTATGCAGCGGATTGCAAATCCGTGGACCTCGGTTCGACTCCGGGACGCGCCTCCATTTCA
>NZ_WXWP01000175.1:0-8745 GCF_009904765.1 Vibrio sp. V39_P1S14PM300 | reverse complement strand
CCTGAAGAGACACGTTTGCACCTATTGCGTAACGTTGCCAAGCAACAGACCGAACAAGCAGAGAACAGTCGCAACGCTCGCCAGGTGGTAACTCCGGCCTCGGATGAACTTTGGCTAGAGTACGACGAAGCCACCGATGCTAAAAAAGCGTCCACCAAACAGCGGTACGAGCTGTGCATGCGTGTTAAGGCGTACGTCGACGCTGGCATGAGTATGCGTAAGTCAATGAAGCGTGTTGCGGAGGAGTCTGGTGGAACGTACTCCAAAATCGTGGCCTGGTTCTACAACACTCCCGGGCTGCAAACCAACAAAATCCCAGTGGAGGACTGGTTGCCAGCATTGTTAGATAAGCAAGGCGTTCATGGTAAACGCACGGCAGCCTTGTCACCTGAAGCATGGTCAATGTTTAAAGCCGACTTTTTGCGCCCTGAAAAACCGACCGTGTCTGAGTGTTACCACCGTATGGTGAAGGCCGCAGAGAAAAACGGTTGGGATGTGCCTTGTCTTCATACAATTCGCAGCCGAGTCAATGATGACCTTCCTTATGAGCTGCAAGTCTATTGCCGGGGCGGTTTGTTTGCTACGAAGCAAGCCTTGATACCAGCACAGCGTCGAACCCGGGCTGGTATGCATGCCATGCAGCGTGTATCGGGCGATGGCCACGAATTCCGTATTCGATGCCACTTGGAAGATGGCACCGTTATCCGTCCCACCGTATGGGTATTTCAGGATGTCTACAGCTCCATGGTGGTGGGCTATGCGATTGATGTCAGCGAAAACACAGAGATGCTGGGGATTGCTCTTTTCAACATGGTTTCAAAGTTTGGCATCCCAGAAATGTTCGACCTTGACCGAGGCTCAGTCGCACTCAGTGAAGCCATGACAGGTCGTACCTCACGTCCTAAAGCCACAGGCAAAGGCAAGTTAGAGCACAAAAAGTTTGATAACGCGGAGATTGAAGGCGCCATCACGGCGCTGGGCTCAACGGTCAACTGGACTCGAGTGGAAGATGACAACGTCGGCCGTAAAGGCAACGCCCGGGCCAAACCCGTTGAACGCCTATTCCATTCTATAGGTGGTATCGGTCAATTTGAGCGTCATCCAGCTTTTGCCGGTGCTTACACTGGTGAATCCGCCACCAGCAAACCTGCCAATTACGGTGAAACCACGGTCCCCGTTGAACGGGTGGTTGAACTGTTTGCCGAATGGGTGGCGGATTGGAACCGTCAAGAAGGCCGACGCAGTGAGATGGCTCGCGGTCTCTACAGTTACGAACAGGTATTTGAACAGAGCTATCGTCAAGTCCAGGTGCGTAAACCCACGGCAACACAATTGCGTCTATGCCTGCACCGTACTCGTAAAAGCGTGAAAGTGCACGAAGGTGGCTTAGTCGAGCTCAATGCCGGGCGTTATAGCAAGCATTTAGCCAACCGCTACCGCAGTCCGTTGTTGTTCGGATACATCGGTCAAAGCGTCCACCTACGCTTCAACCCTTATGACTTAACCGGGTGTGTGTATGCCTACAGTGAGCGCGGTGAGTTCATTGGTGAAATCCCACTGTACGCTGATGTGGCGTATGACGATTTAGGCGAAGCGCGCCGCCAGAACTTATACCAAACCAAAGGGGTTAACCACGCCGCCTGGCTGAAAGAACAAATGGTCGAGTTAACGAATGACGACCTTGTTCAGTTAGCACGCAGTGATGAAAAACCGGAGCCACTCGGCGGTATGGTTCCAGGTATTGCACAAATGACACCTGAGTTAGCCAGATCGCCCGAGATGCATCAAATGAACCCAAGTGAGTTTGATGGCTTGTTTGAGAAAAAAGCGGTGGGGGCAGATTTTGAACCCACGATGGATTTGGATGCATTCATGCAGCAATACGGAAAAACGAAATGACCTCAATTATTCAACAAGTCCTAACAGTGAAAAGCAGTGAGAAACTGAGTAACCGTAAGATTGCTAAAGAGTCGGACATCGACGAAGGCATTCTCAGTAAACTGCTTAATAACAAGCCCTATACCGGTGATACCAAAGCCCAGCTCCAGAAACTTGAAACGTGGTTGAATACACGTAGCACTCGGATCGAAGAGTTTGCTGATACGCACCTGAAAGAGCCGGAATTTCTCATGCTGCCAACCGCGGAAACCATTTGGAAGCTGATGGATATGGCTCGCACCATGCGCCGCTGGTCGATGGTCTATGAAGGCTCTGGCATTGGTAAGACGGTGACCGCAGAAGAGTATCAACGTCAGCACAACAATGTCTGGATTGTCACGGCCTCCAATCTGTGCAAGTCCGCGCGCGCCATTTTGTCTGAGCTGTGTGAACGCATGCAGATCAAAGCCACCAACATGACGGTCTACCGTATGCAAAAAGCGATCGCGCAAGCCCTGGACGGCTCTAATGGGCTCATCATCATCGACGAGGCGCAATATCTGTCGGATGACGTTCTCAATGGTCTGCGTATCTTGGCAGAGCGTAAATGTGGTGTCTTTTTACTGGGCAATGACGTGGTTCGCAGCCGGATGAGCGCAGCCCGCTCCCAGGTCAATCTGAATCCAATCTGGAGCCGGATGATCCGTCCGACTTGCATCAAGACCGCGACAAAAGCGGACATCCGCCATTACATGCAGGCCTGGGGGATCACCGATGAGTCGCTGTTTCAGGCAGCGTACAATATCGTGCCTAACACCACCGGGCAACTCAGAACGCTGGGTGACATGATTATGCTCGCCAGTTCCTCCGCAACACGAAATCAGGAAGCGCTGACGCCTAAGCATCTGACTGCAGCGCATCATTATCTCAAAGAAAGCATTGGAGTGTGACCATGAATCGTCGAGGAAACGACAGTCTGAATACCGTATTGGCGCTGTTGCGTTGCCACCAGCCCTGTACGGCCAGGCAAATAACACAAGCGGAGTGTTGCTCGGTGTCAATCAGTGCTGCGAAAGCGCTGCTTACCAAAATGCACCAACATGGCGTGGTGGAGTGCGTGGGCAAAGCGAGCCAGAGCTACCTGTATCAATTAACGGGCGTCGCAGCCTATGGCACCTGCCTGCAATGTCGAACTCAAACGCCGGTATGGAACCTTCGAGAAGGTCAGTGCTCGTATTGCCACAAAAGCACGTTAGGGACCAACCAGCAGTTGGCATCGGATTTTGCGTTCTTGACACACCCTGCTTTTCAGCTCATTCATCGGGTATTTCGCCCATGGGAGGACGCATGAGCCGAATGCACACGGACGAGTTTGTCTGGCTTCGTGGCGGCTACGTTGTCAGCCGTAAGCCTAAAGGTCGGGGCGAGTTTGTGATAAGCAATTGCCCACTGCTGATTGAAAGCGACATGCCGAAATTCGACATCGTTCTGCATGACCACGGCGCTGCGCGCCATATGCAGGCGGTCCGGCTTAATCACGACATCATCTGTTGGGAAGCATAGAGGAGACTCTCTATCCAAGCAATGATTCGAGATTTTGATAATTAACTTACTAGCCTATTCAGAGAGGCAAACCAAATAAAAGGAACAAGCATGGCCACTGATCAACTCACTCAACGAGTCAATTTGGAAATGGTAATTCACTTTGAGCCGAATGCGCGAAATGGTATTGGCGAGTTCTTTATCTCTGATTGCCGAGCAGAAGCCATCACTCAAGTGGACTCGGCAATTGCAGTGACCGCCTATGGGGCAAAAGACGCAGCGTACCAAGCGATCAACCAATTCTTAAAGCAACAGAACGAGCTTATCCAGGCCGACCATTTTGTAAAAACAGGAGTACTACAATGAATCAAACGACCCAAGCACCGGAAGTGAAACCCACTCGCCTGGCAGCACCCGAAGGCTTTGTTTATAACGCGGAAGGCAATCTGATTGCCCAGTGCAACATTCCAGCTCATGAGCTGCGTAAAGATGCCTTTGTTACCGGACTGGTCAAACAGGTGAAGTCACAACGATCGCTGCTGCAGACGTTCAAAGAGAATCTGGTGAAAGCCTTTGAAGAGTTCCGCATTGAAATGCTGGAGCAGTACGGCACAAAACTGCATACCCGTGGAAATGGCGAGAATGTGGCTATGTTCAGCTTCGATGGCAAATACAAAATCACGTACAAAACCGCCAAGCTGAAAACTCTGGGACCAGAGCATGATGCCGCCCGGCAACTGGCTCGGGATTACTACAACAGCCAGAAAGATAAATTACCTCATGATGTGCTCATCGCCGTCCAGGACTTCTTTGTCAATGATGCGTCGATTGCCAATACTATTAGCTTTATTGGAAAAGACTTTCAGGATCCAATGCTGCGTCAGGCGCAGTCGGCCGCGAAAGACTCCCTGTTGGTGATTGGCAGCAAATCGTACTTCAATTTTTATGAGCGAGACGAGCAAGGCGAATATCAGCAAGTGCACTTAAACTTCACAAAACTATGAGGATGCCATCATGGATAAAATATCAGCACTCATTAACACCAGCGTGGACGATGCCAAGGCTTCATTGCTTTACACGCTAAATCGCGACCCTCAGGAAGCCAAAGACACCGCAGAACATGTGTTGGCCGCTATTCCTTCTCTGAAGGGCAACATGACCCGTGTGGCGATGCTTCGCACCATTATACGCAAGGCCAATAAACAGCTACTCGCAACGAGTAAATAAACCCAATCGCCCACCCACTCAATACAGGCAAGCGGCGCTTCAGGCGACCCCGCTTTGGCTTCGCTTTGCCTGAATTTGGTGAAACGTATATTCAACCCCGATTTAAAGGTATCTCAAAATGGATATTCAAACTGCTCAAAAGCAATTTCCTATAGGTCAGAAAGTGAAGTATTTCCCACTGTTAAATGTTGCTGAATACTTTCATGTTGGTGAAGTAAGAAGTGAACCATGGGAAGTGTGTGGTGAAGTTGTCGTCGCTATCACAGGGAAGGCTGGCGGCCTGTCTGTTGAACATTTGGAAGTGTTTGAAGAAGTTGATGGAAAGGATAACCACTCATGACTAATAAGACGTTTCAAGGATTGATGGAGCACGAGTCTCACCAACATCCTATTACCCCTATCACTGGCCGCTTTATTCTTTCTTCATTGGACGGTGATTTCAAATTTGATGAGGAATTTAAAATCGTTAAAAACGCAGAGGGACCCCCCATGCTGGATAATCCTGCCACTGTTTATTTTGAATCAGACCTAGGCGAGGGAAAAGCGAAGTACTGGACAGATAATATTGAACAGGCGCATGTGTTTTCAGATTTCGAAAGTGCTTTGTCAATGCGAGATAAAACAAACAAAAAGTATTCACCTGTCACCATATTAGCCATAGGAGGTGTTCATGACTCGCTACAAGCGCCGTATTCGCACTTATCAACACCAGCGCAGCCGGAGATGGTTCCAATATCAGAAGAGAACAAATCCAGCGATTACACCGTCGAAATCGTCATTGATACCGTCGGCATGACACTTTTGCGTGCTGAACTGGACATACAACAACCATTTGATGTCCAACGTAGCTTATGCAGCATTGACCGCCGTATTGGCGATTGTGTAAGAACCCGGAATTTTACACGTGCCGCCCGGCTTCAGGAGATGTATCAAGCACTTCAGACCGTACAGCGTAAACAGAAGGTTCTTGAACATGACGTGTAAAATGATTGAACGCATCAAGAAGCTGCTGCGTCTGGCTCAATCTGCCAACGAACATGAAGCTGCCGCCGCCATGTCACGCGCTCAGACTTTGATGCAACAGCACGGGCTATCGTATGAGAGTCCTGAACTCAGCGATGTACAGGAGATCCTGACAAAGTCCCGCTTTAAGGCTAAGGGACATACTCAATATTTTTCTGCGTTAGCATCAATGATAGCCCGTGCATTTGGCTGCAAGGTGCATGTGAACTGGAATGCACTTTCAGCCACACGAGGCGTCGTATTTACTGGTCACCATGAGCGCCCAGAGGTCGCCGCCTACACCTATGATGTGTTAGAGCGGCAACTCATTAACGCGCGCAAGACGTATATCACCACATTGAACAAACGCATCAAGCGCAGTACCAAAACCGCCCGTGCTGATCTGTTTTGCGAAGGTTGGGTGGCCAGTGTTGAGCGCCTAATCAATGATTTTGCACTCACCGAAGAGGAGTCCACACAACTTAACTCTTACCTGCAGGAGCTTCATCCAGATCTAAAGAGCACTCAAGCACGTGAAGCATCCACCAAATACGCACGTGGTGGCGTTGATGAAGCGCTTTGGGCTGGACGCCTGGCGGGGAAAAGCGCGACCCTGAATCAAGGTGTTAATGGGCAAAATCAAGGCAAGCTGACAAGCAGGTAGTTTAAACCAACGAAGAAAGCGTAAATGCGTATAAGGCTATATACGTTTTGTTAACTAGCACACCTTTTTAATGGTGTGCTTTTTGTATGTAACTAATTTCATTGTAGTATTGTAGGTTATTCACCCATAGGTAAAGTATTCAGGAGATATTATGGATTTTATCGATCGCTTAAAGGCTTTAGCAAAGAAAGTGGATCAAGTTGCTACTACTTTAACAACCGAAGAAGCTACTAAGAACGCATTGATCATGCCATTTTTACACTCAGTTTTAGGTTATGACGTTTTTAACCCAACAGAAGTGATTCCAGAGTTCACTGCTGATACTGCAACAAAGAAAGGTGAAAAGGTTGATTATGCCTTAATGAAGGATGGAGAAGTTCAAATTCTGATTGAGTGTAAAAAGCTTGGTGAGAAATTATCAACAAAACACGCTGGACAATTGTTTAGATATTTCTCTGTCACTAATGCTCGAATTGCAGTCTTAACAAACGGAACGCAATATCAATTTTTCACAGATCTCGATGCTCCAAATAAAATGGATGAAAAACCATTTCTGACATTAGATCTAGAGAATTTAGATGACCATGTTGTTCCTGAAGTAAAAAAGCTCACGAAGACTTCTTTTGATGTAGAGTCTGTTGTTGATGCAGCTGGTGAGCTCAAGTACCTAAGTCAAATTAAGAAAGTGCTTTCAGAGCAGTTCTCTGAACCTGAAGAAGATTTCGTCAAGTTCTTTACATCAAAAGTATATGATGGAGTGCAAACACCTAAAGTCAAAGCTCAGTTTTTAGAGTTAACAAGCAAAGCGGTTAAACAGTTTTTAAATGACAGTATTAATGCTCGCTTACAATCAGCAATAGGTTCCGAGGCTAAACCGTTGAAAAATTCGGGGAACGAAGAGTTAGAATTAGAGGACATTGTTGATGATAGAAAAGTATCTAAGATTCATACGACAGATGAAGAAACAGAAGGCTATAACGTCGTAAAAGCGATTCTCCGTCAAAAATTCGATGTATCACGAATCATCGCTCGAGATACACAAAGCTATTTTGGCATCCTATTAGATGATAATAACCGTAAGCCACTTTGTCGTTTGCACTTTAATGCAAAACAAAAATACATTGGTTTAATTGGGGATGATAAGAAAGAAACTCGCCACCCTATTGAATGTGTCGATGACATTTTTAACCATTCAGACCTGTTACTGGAAGTGGCAGGACGATACGAGTAATTTGAATCGTTTGTTTCACCAACCGCCTCGCAAAGGCGGTTTTCTTTTTCCTATCGTCGACCCAATCCAGACAAACCAATCAAAACGCATAAAATATCACCATGTTTTTCGTGAGTGAGTAACGTTTATGGCCATTTCCACCGTTCGCTATGGACGGCCAAGAGTCGAATACCCCAAATCCTCTGCAGACAGAACCCGTGACAGTCGCTTACGCAGCAAGGCGTTAGGGCGTGTAGAGCGCAAGTTCATTCTCGATGCGGATACCGATGCGCTCTTTGATGAGCTCCGCCTTCGTGCCGGGTTCAGCACCAAAGAAAAATCTGAGTTCTTCGCCGCGCTGTTGCTGCGTGTCGCGAACAAGAACTGGCTCGGTAAACCCTTCACCTTACCGATTGAGGAGGCGCTATGAAGATGAACATTAACCGCCATACGTATTACGGCTTGGTGCACAAAGGCGTCAAAGCGCTGCTTGAAGATCGCCTGGGCTTTTTTGATGACGACGAGTACCGTAATTACCTCGGTATCACCACCGGCAAGACCAGTTGTAAAGCACTCAGTGATGACGAGCTTCGTCAAGTGGTGCAGGAATTAAAGCAAGAAGGCTATCTACTGGATTCACCGCAATTTAAAAAACGACTCGGTGGTCAGTCGCCCCGTCAACCGTCAGGCAACCAGTGGGCCAAGCTCGCTATACTGGCGAAAGCGATGGGCTGGACGGGATTGAACGACCCGGCGCTGGACAGCTTTGTGGCTCGCACAGTAAAAGTCGAACGCGCCCGCTGGCTGACGCGTGACACGATTCGTCAGGTGATTGTAGGGCTTGAGCGCTGGGTTGCGGGCAAGGAGGCCTCATGTCACGACGAGTAAAGTTTCGGGCCGAGCCGCGTTATGAGGTGTTGAATCCTCAATCGCAAGATGAGCTCGAGGCACTATTGCGCGAGATGTATCCCGACAACCGCATTGCGGCCAGTGAGTTTCAAGCGGCGCTCAATCAAGTGGATAAGGCGATCATTAAAAGCGATTTGGGGATCCGTAATTGGTACACCCCAAAAGAGTTGGCCGAGTACCTGTGGAGAAGGAGTAACTATCATGCCATCGAAACCGATCCGTATGCTTCCAGCTTATGAGGTCTTTAATAGCTGCACTCGCACACAGCGCAACCATGTGCGAGATGGCTACTTCTTTGCCTCTAAATTACAAA
>NZ_WXWP01000089.1:0-8798 GCF_009904765.1 Vibrio sp. V39_P1S14PM300 | reverse complement strand
TTGCTGAAGGATGAGTGGCTATCTGTGCCTGATACATCATTGTACAGCCAGTATTTCTTATCTAAAGCATTAAACAAGCCAGCGCGCAGTGTCAGATCTTTCATCGGTTTGTAATAGCCGGTCATATCCACAGTGGTGTAACCCGCGACATCCAGGTTATCTTCAGATTGCCAGTCATCTTTGCTGGCGACCATTTTTACGTTCGCTATCGCGCCATAATTATCTCGCTCTAATCCAAGCCCTACAACACCAGTGAGTGGGGCTACGCTATTGATTGAGTTGCCGGTTTTTTTGTCTTCACCATCTGCATAGGTTATGGACAGCCGTGTATACATTCCTTGTGGCGCGTTAAATGCACTGTCTAAATGCACAGTGGTGCTAAATTCCGCACCGTAAATGCGCACTTCGTCCAGGTTCTTCTTCGTGATGACGTCTTTTCCGCCTTCTTCACCGGTTTTTTCTTCCGTAATGAAATCACGGTAATCATTATAGAAAGCGGTAATTTCGAAGTTGGCAGACGGGTTTTGTCCACGGAAACCCATTTCATAGGCCAGGCTTTTTTCTGCTTTCAGGTCTGGGTTGGCTTCGATGATCGCACCTTGATTGTAAAAGTAGTAAAGATCGTAAACAGTCGGTGCTTTAAAGCCCTGACTGATCTGGCCAAATACCGAAAGCTGATCATTCAAGTGGTAGACCGATCCTAGACGACCGGTAAAGGCATCGTCTTTATTCGCCTTGTACGAGGTTGTGTAACCATCGTCTGTTGAAGGATCTGCCTTAAAGTTGTCATAACGCAGGCCTGCGGTCAGGATAAGCTTGTCTTGTAGGAAATACGCCTGATCCTGAACAAACAAACCCCATTGCGTGACATTGGCATCGGGAATGCCTGTGCTGCCGGGAGATACGGTACCGGCATCGAGTTTGTGATCCGTATTATCAAGCTCAAACTGATTGTAAAGGTAATTCATGCCGTAGGTGAACTCGTGTGCATTCCCCTGAATATCAACCAGTTTGGACAGCTGAGTGTCAAACTGGACGGTTTTGTCTAAGGCTTCTCGTTCGCGCATACGGCGACCGTTAAAAGGGGTTGTGTCGTAGTTTTTATTCAGTGAACTCGAATCCTGATAGTTAACAGACCAGTTTAGCGAGTCAGCAAGCAGCGTGTTCATCATCATCTGATGTTCGAAGCTAACACGCAGTCGTTCATTGGTATCTTTATTGTAGTTATCCGTATACGTGAACCCAGGCATGATGCTATAGCCGTTATAGTTCAGTTCATCTTCATCATAGCGTTTGTTGTAATACTCAACCGTCAGGCCGACACGGTTGTCATCATTCACTTGGTAAAATGCTTTAGCGAGGAGGTTACCAAGCTTACTGTCAGCCGGATTCGCGGCGCCTCTGTCTGGTCCTTCAATGTCTGCTCCAGAGCTGTGTGTTTCAGTTTCGTGGCCTTGAGCGTATGTTGCCATCAACAACGTTTCTAACTTGTCCTGACGCATCGCCCAGGTAAGTGTGGTTTTGTATTCTTCATTGGCGGACATGTAACCGGATTTGATCCCAAATCGATGCTCATTTCCGTCGGTGATTAAGACATCATCAGGTTTTTTGGTTCTCAACAGAACCGCACCTCCCATGGCATCAGAACCGTATAGAGTTGAAGAGGGGCCTTTATTGATCTCTATATTCTGTAGTGTGTCCACTTCGATAGCATTGGGATACTTGCGTTGTTCACTGGCACCAGGGTTGTACGGTACAGGTTGCTGTACGCCATCAACCATGGTTTTTACACGACTGCCTTCAACACCACGAATATTAAAACCAGCAATGCCAAATCGGCCCGAACCTTCCACTTCGACACCAGGCGTGTATTGCAACGCCTGTTTGAGGTCAGTGGCTAGGGTGTCGTCGATTTGAGCAGATGAAACGGTTTCAATGGAAGAGGAGACATCCTTTTTGTTTTGTTCTGTTCGGGTTGCCGAAACCACAACTTCATCAAACAGTGAGTAGTCTTCCGCGAAGGCTGAAGGAGAAAGTGCGATCAGAATTGACGCAGACAACAATGATTTTTTATACATTTATAATTACCTTAAATCCAATTCAGGTAGAAACAACGGGCGTCATTCTATTAGATCTAAATGATAATTACTATCGTTTGCATTTGCGTAAGGCTAAATTTGTTCTTTAAGTTTGAACTGACATTCTGTAATCTGCTTTTATTACATTGACTTAGAAAATGAATGTCATAAGTTATAAGTATAAAACCAAGTCATATGTGTGATTAGAGTCACATAAAATAATCGTTCACTCAATAAGGAAGCCGAACTTGCAAAGTCCAATTACGCTTGAAGCACTGCATATACTTGACGCTATCGACAGGCGAGGAAGTTTTGCTGCGGCAGCAACAGAGCTTAATCGAGCCCCATCATCTTTGAGCTATCAGATTCAAAAGCTTGAACAAGATCTGGATATTATGATCTTTGATCGTTCGGGACATCGGGCGAGCTTTACTGACGCCGGTAAGCTTATCCTTGAGCGGGGCCGGGCTATTCTGACTGCAACCGAAAAGCTGGTGCATGATGCCAGTGTGCTGGCAAATGGTTGGGAACTTGACATCACCATCGCATTTGATGGCATCATTCCGATTCACAACTTTTTCCCTATGGTTGATGCGTTAGGCAATGTGAGCAAAACACGAGTGCGTTTACAGGAGGAAATCCTGGCGGGCTGCTGGGAATCTCTGGCTGAGGGCCGCGCTGACCTGCTGGTTTGCCCAAGAATCGATTCTTTGCCCCATGATGTGAAAGCCGAAACTATCGGTGAAATGAGTATGATTTGGGTGGCAGCAAGCGATCATTATGTGCATAAGCGTTCGGGGCCGTTTGACGATACAGCACGTGAAAAATATCGTGTGATCGCCATCGCGGATACCGCCAGAGAACAACCCGCCATGAGTGTGAACATTTTGCAGCGCCAGCCACGTCTGACCGTTACCAGTTTTAGTGCCAAAATAGAAGCCCTGACCGGTGGTCTGGGGATCGGAACCTTGCCGTCTCATGTGGCTCAGCCCTTGATTGAACAAGGAAAGTTAAAGCAAATCGCGGATACGGATGAAACCGGTATAGAAATTATTCTGGCATGGCGACGCAATAAAATTGGTGAAGCAAAGTCTTGGTGTATCCAGTATCTGAAAAAAAATTGGAAACTGGCCTGAATTCTGTGGCGTCTTTGCCTGACACATTACCACCCACCCCAGCGTCAAAACGACAGTGGGGTGGTGACTTTCCTAAATTTTCTATTCAGCATTTAACGGCAAGACCATATCGGCGGTACCATCCTCAAAGTGCACGTCCAGCGCAAATCCCATCTTCTGCGCCAACATCAACATGCCTCGGTTCGATGGCATGGTCATCCCCGACATTTGTTTGGTACCTTTTTTCTGACAGTAATCAATGATCTTGCGCATCAGTATCTTACCGAGACCTTTACCTTTTAGATCGGAACGAATCAATATCGCGAATTCAGCATCGGTATTCTCAGGATTAATCAGTGCTCTGGAGACGCCGAGAATCGAAGGGTGCCCTTCGATATCATGCTCGACAGCGACAAAGGCCATTTCCCGGTCATAATCGATTTGAGTCAAATTCGCTAATGCTTCGTGATTAAATTCGCCCACATCGGAAAAAAAACGCTTATATAAATCCTCTTTCGACACCCGATGAATAAACGCTGCATGATCCGGTTCATCTTCCGGAAGGATCGGACGAATTAATATTGTGTCGCCGTCTCGCAATGTCACGTGTTCTTCAAATTCGACGGGATAGGGGCGTATAGCGAGTTTTGTTTGCGCATCACCTTGATAGCGTTGCAGAACAAGATCGGCGTCCAGAATGATGAAATCATTTCCATTAGCCAGAACTGGATGTATATCCAGCCCATGAACTTCCGGGCAATCTACTACCATTTGCGAAATTCTGACCAAAAACTCTGATAGACCAGTGATATTCATTGGTTCAGGCAGCTTTTGCAGTCGGATTTTGCCACGTTTAATTGCGCGCACGATAAGATAGCGAGCCAGCGTCATATTTAATGGGGGGAGTGCAGCCTCTGCATCAAGTGCCTCATCCCACTCGGATCCACCTTGGCCAAGCAAGATCACGGGGCCAAATGTTTCGTCGGTTTTCACTTTGATTCGAATCTCTTCCCCTCCTGCTAGTTTTGCCATGCCTTGCACTAACAAGCCGTGAATATTGGCTGATGGGTAGGAAAGTTGCGTCCTATCGAGTATCGCTTGGGCGGCGCTGGCCACTTCCTGACTGTTACGAAGGTTCAGCATGACGCCCTGAACGTCAGATTTATGAGCAATATCTGGCGAGCGCAGTTTCACGGCTACTGGGTATCCGATTTGTTCGGCGATGTGCACCGCTTCGCTGGTATCAGAGGCTAACCAGGTGGGGAGCACGTTAAAATCGAAACACGCTAAAAACTTACCAATCTGATGAGTGTCCATGGATACTGTGCTTTTATCCAGTAATCTTTCTTCTATCCACTTTTTGGCGGTATTCAACTCTGCAACATGAACAGGTTCGGCAGTTGTTGGCGTTTCCATCAGCTGCTTCTGGTTACGCCGATACTCGACTAAGTGCATGAAAGCGGTCACCGCGCTTTCTGGAGTCCGATAGGTTGGTATCCCGGCTTGAGTGAAAATTTGCCTGGCCGGCTTTGCGGTCAACTCTCCTGACCAGTTAGTGAGAATATTGAAACGCTTATGCCGTGGGTGTGATTTGATCGCATCGACGACTGCCAGTGCGGTGTGCTCGGAATGAGCAATAGCCGAGGGGCTGTGCATAATAAGCAGGGCATCCGCACAATCGCTGTCTAAAACCGCATTGATGGTTTTCACATAACGCTGTTGGCCTGCATCACCAACCATGTCGATAGGATTTCGATGTGACCAACTTTGTGGCAGTACATGACTGAGCTGGTCATAAAGAGGAGGATCTAAATCGGCCAGCTTGCCGCCACGTTCCAGCAAAGTGTCGACGGCCATGATCGCCGGACCGCCACCGTTAGTGATAATCGCTAACCGCTCACCACGTAGAGGGACGGCATGAGTTAAGGTCTCAACAGCGGCAAACAATTCGTGCGTATTCTTTACCCGCAGCATCCCGGTTCGGCGGATTGCTGCATCATAAATGATGTCCATGGTGTCGGCGCCGCCAGTATGAGCCTGAGCTGCCTCTCGACCCGCTTTCGTCCGACCGCCTTTTAAAACCAGGATACGACGGTTACGTGAAGCGGCACGCGCTGCAGACATAAATCGGCGAGCATCCTGAATGGTATCCACATACAGAAGGATAGCGTCAGTGTGACTGTCTGTGCTGAGGCAATCTAAAAGATCTGAAAAGTCGATATCTGCTGCATTGCCAAGGGAAATAAAAGCCGAGAATCCAATATCTTTATCATTCGCCCAATCGAGTATGGTGGTACACACCGCTGCTGATTGAGAGATAAACGCGATATTGCCTTTACTGGCTGTCACCGGAGAAAACGACGCGTTGAAGTTCAACCAGGGGAGAATCAATCCAAGACTGTTGGGGCCAAGAACCCTTATCCCAGCTTGTTTGGCAACGCGTAAACACTGCTCTTGTATAGAAAGACCGCTTGCATCAATCACGTGCATGTCGGACGACAATACCACAGCCGATTTCACACCTTTGTCTGCCAACTGACGAAAGATGTCGAGATTCCGCGATGCATGCGTACATAAAACGGCAATGTCCGGCACCATAGGAAGTTGATTCACACTCTTGTAGGCAAGCACACCACACACAGAAGGGTACTTAGGAGTAACAGGCATGATTGCGCCTTCAAAACCACCCTGGAGTAAGTTTTTCATCACAATGTTTCCTGCCCGTTCACTGTTAATGGACGCGCCTATTACAGCAACTGAGCGGGGTTTGAGCAACGCAGCGAGTGTGTTCATAATTCACCAGTAATGGCCCATTTATGACCATAGATTAACCAAAGCCAAGGCAGCAAGCTGCGCCTTTTAATATCACTGTGATCGAATGCGCATCTTTTGCGTGTCACTTTGTGTTCAAAGTCACAGGTATGCTTAGATATTTTGATGATTCGGGTTGATTCTACGCAGCTCTAACGGCATGATTTACATTAGTTTCTATTATAGGCGTTCGAGATTTCATGAAAAAATTAGCAATTGTTAGCTTGTCTTTGGGTTTGGCCGCTTGTGCCTCAGATACGTATATTACTGACGTCACCTCAGAGAGCTACCGAGAGGACTACACTACCGCTAAAGTTGAGCAGCCAGTAGTGACAAAGGACGGTACGGTTAATGGGATCACTGAAAACAACGTCGTAAAAGCCAAACCCGCACCGCAAAAACCGATGACGAAGCCACAACCAGTCGCAAAAAGTAGTACGGCTGTCGCTTTGAAACCGCCATCCGCTAAGCAAAAAGCCATGAGTTCTCGTTATGGTTACACCATTCAAGTAGCCGCTGTCGGTTCACAGAATAAAGTGGATTCGTTCGCTCGCCAACTACCAGCTAATGGCCAACCTATCTGGGAAAACTATAAAGTGGTAAACGGAACAAAGTGGTATACCGTTTTGTTTGGTGATTACGCGACTCATGCAGAAGCGCAAGCTGCAATTGCCAACCTGCCAGCCAACTTCCGGAACCTGAAGCCATTTGTGAAAAGCATCGATAAAATCAAAAACTCAGAGTTTCCAACGTTGAATAAGCTAAACTAACTGAAAGTTGACAGGAAAGGGGCGAAAGCCCCTTTTTTATGTTTAACAATTAGGCGAACAGGCTGAAACATTCAACCAAATACAGTACGACCGGTGTAAGTTGTGGCTGAATTGATTATTATGGTTCCCACTTAATCGGTTGTATCACGGAAAGATTTTAAATGGCTAATACGACTATTCTTTTATTATGTGGCGGTGGCTCATCCGAGCACGAAGTGTCACTCGTTTCTGCAGACTTCGTACAAGCTCAGTTGAGTATGACTCCTGGCTTTGATGTCATTCGAATCGAAATGAAGCTCGACGGTTGGTACTGTGCCGATGGCGAGCTGGCTTATCTGGATACCAATACAGGTACAATCAACACGGATTCCTTCTCCAAGCAGGTCGAGTTTGTTGTTCCTTGCATTCACGGTTTTCCGGGGGAAACCGGTGATATCCAGTCGATGCTCGAGCTGGCCGGCATTCCTTATTTGGGTTGTGGCCCGGAAGCCAGCACCAACAGCTTCAACAAAATCACCTCGAAGCTCTGGTACGACGCCTTAGGGATTCCCAACACGCCGTATTTGTTCCTGACCGACAATAATGAACAGGCCTATGCTCGAAGCTCAGAAGCGTTTGATACTTGGGGACAGGTGTTTGTTAAAGCAGCGAGACAAGGTTCATCCGTCGGTTGTTACAAGGTCACAAATAAAACGGATCTTCAAACTGCCATTAATGATGCATTTGGATACTCCGATCAGGTTCTGGTTGAAAAAGCAGTCAAGCCAAGAGAACTGGAAGTAGCAGCTTATCAAATTGACGGCGAACTCTTTGTCACGAAACCAGGAGAAATCATCGCTCCTGAGGACGTGTTTTACACCTATGAAGAGAAGTACAGTACAGACAGCCATTCAGTCACTGAAGTTGAAGCGAAAGATCTGACGGATGAGCAGCAACGTATCATCCGGGAAAGTGCGCTAAAAGTGTTTACACATATGAAGTTGCGCCATTTATCTCGCATCGATTTCTTTTTAACCCCAGACGGTGATATCTACTTGAATGAGGTAAATACATTCCCGGGAATGACGCCAATTTCAATGTTTCCTAAAATGCTGCAGCACAATGGCCATCAGTTCCATGAGTTTTTGGCCAGTTGCGTTTATGAATCCGTTAAACGTTGATTCACTCGAGTGGTTTAAACGATAAGTAAGCCATCTTCTCAGCCTCTGCAGCCGCTTTGTTACCAGTATACTGATAAGGCATTGCAGGGCTGAGCCATCGACCAAATTCTTGAATCTCTCTGACTTTCAATCCTCTCTTAGCCAACTCTTTTGCCGCGCCTACCCGCATCGACTGACCTGAAAATTGAATCGAAACACCAATAATGTCACTGACCGAACGCACAACACGGTAAAGGGATGAGTCGTCCATCAGGCTCAATGATATATTGCCATGTCGATCGATGGCTCGGAATGCTGGTCCGGTGGAATAGGGAAGTGCGGTAAACCATTTAGTCATGCTATCCCTAGCGGGAGCACTTAAACGATACGTTTTGTCTCCGATAGAGAGTGTCATGCCCATTTCGGTATCGGAAAATTGCTCCAGATTAAGATTCCTGACTTCATTGCGTTTCAATGCACATTCGAACATCACATAACAGAGCGCGAGGTTACGTAGATCCCGAATAGACTTTGAGCGTGATAAAGCATTGTCCAACGCCCCCATATGTTTGGCGTTAAAAGCGGCAGCCTGAGTCGCATCACCATGTTTGGTTAAACGGAGACCTGACAATGCCGATTTCACCACCGAGCTTGACGTCGGATCTTTCTGAACCAATATGCGATGAATAACACTTATGGTGACGGTGTAACGTTTGAGGGTGGCGTATTTTCTTATTCTGGCTTCTTTTTCCAGAAACAAACGAACAGCTGTTGTCGAGCTGGGCAGTGATTTGACTCGTTTTGAACGACAAAACTCACTAAAGAGGTTCCAATCTTTGGTCATCGCCATCAGCGAGTTTCGAGCATATTGATGATGGGTAAGCT
>NZ_WXWP01000101.1:0-8800 GCF_009904765.1 Vibrio sp. V39_P1S14PM300 | reverse complement strand
TTGCTAAATCTGTTAATGCTAATTTAGTATTGACTAAGTTTCATTTATTAGTAACATCTAAATAAGTCGTATGAGTATGAGACCTTCTATGGATACAGCCAACATTGATCAAATGAAATCAAACGTTGAGGAAGTGGCTGAGCTGCTCAAAATTATGGCGCATCCTGAGCGGCTTATGGTGTTGTGCCAGTTAACGCAAGGTGAAGTTGGGGCGGGTCAGTTGCAGAAGAACTCATCGCTCAGTCAGTCTGCGTTTTCTCAGCATCTCACGGTATTGAGAAAGCATCAGATGATTCAGGCGAGAAAAGAGTCGCAACAGGTGTTTTATTCCTTAGCGGATCCCAGAATTTCGCACCTGATCACCAGTTTGCACAGCGTGTTTTGTCAGTAGTGAAGGAGTGTGAAGTCATGTCATTTTCTTTTCCATGGGAATCATTAGCAGGTGGAGTGCTATTGGGCGTTTCGGCCACGATGCTGTTACTAGTGAACGGTAAAATTGCTGGTATTAGTGGCATTTTGAAAGGGCTATTAACGCCAAAGCACGAAGATTTTTCATGGCGATTGATGTTTATCGTCGGTATGGTTGCAGGTGGATTCCTTGGCGCTCTGGCCTATGCTGAGCACGCGCCAGACGAATTTAACTACAGCACTTTGATGTTGGTGGCGGCTGGCTTGTTGGTCGGTTTGGGTACTCGGTTGGGGAATGGCTGTACCAGCGGGCATGGCATTTGTGGGATCGGTCGTTTATCACGGCGTTCTATTGTGGCTACGATGACGTTCATGCTGGTGGCCGGTGTCACGGTGTTTATTCGTCTTCACGTCGTATGAGAATAAGAGAGTATTCTTGATGATGAACAAAGTGTTGTTTCGGTTGGCTGCTGGGGTTTCCGGTATGTTGTTTGGGTTAGGCATGGTGATATCAGGCATGGCTGATCCGGCCAAAGTGATCGGCTTTTTAGATGTTGCTGGCGAGTGGGATCCCAGTCTGATATTCGTGATGGGGGGCGCCTTGATGGTCTTCATGCCAGCGTACTTCTTTGCGATTCGAAAGACATCGGCGCCAGTGATGGCTCACACATTTTGTGTGCCAGACAATAAGCGTATTGATGCGAATCTTCTGAGAGGAGCGGCATTATTTGGTGTCGGTTGGGGAGTGGCTGGAATTTGCCCAGGTCCCGCAGTATCGAGTCTGGCGTTAGGTAACCCTGGGGTATGGACATTTTTTATCGCAATGATGGTGGGGATTGGAGCGATGCATTGGATGCTGACGTTCAAGAAAGTATAAAACGCACCCGCTCAGATGACATAACCTGACACACGTGGATGTGATTCGGGGAGGACCACCTATGTTCACAATTCGATATCAGTGTTCTATTACTCGGTGATGAAGAAGCGGAGCTAGCTGATGACCTCTGCCGGGAGACCCGGCAGAGCCGTTACCATTTCAGTTGGGTGCTGACAGGGCAATGATCGCTCAGTTTAAATTTGAGTACATCCTCACTGCTAAACGTATTTTGTTTTGCCGGCCCGGCATCGAAATCCGGACTGGCAATAATGTGATCGATCAAGGATCTAAACTGATGAGTGCGTTTAGGGTCTTTGTTGGAGCGAACCTTACATTCTGCTTTGGTGTAGCGTGTCGTCAATGTAGGTTCATCATCCAAACCTTTCACTAAGGTCGACCAAAACCAATCCCCCTGATAAGCCAGATTGTGATTGAAATCTCCCATAATCAGGTATGGCTGGCCAGTACGGGTTCGATCCAAAATCCACGTGTTGAGCGCTTTGGCCTGAGAATTAAGAATACGGCATTCTCGCTCATTTTGGTAAGCGCCGCTGCAACCAGCCTTCAGATGAACGGACAACGCATGTACGGGGCGATTTGAATCTGGATAAAGAATCACGTAAGTTGCAAATCGGAGTTTGCTACTTTGGCCTTTGTCCAGCCGGACATCTTTCACATTAGTGAACGGAATACCGCGCTTAATCGCAAACCCTGTATATTGATTGATGTCGCTAAACTGAAAGCGCCCGTTTCCGGACTCGGAACGGTCTGACATCACCAACTGGTAATCATCACCGACCACGCGATTGATAGCGCCATAATCATTCACCTCCTGAAATGCCAGGATCCCGGGTGTGAATTGACGAAAATGATTCGCAAGCTGTTTGAAGTCCTCTTCGTCACGTTGGGACTCTGTCACGGACGGCGACGGATTACTGGATAGCCATTCGATATTCCAAGACGTCACAGCGACTGATTGAGCAGTAGCAGGAAGTGAGAAGCCAAATAGTATCGCTGCCGATAAAAATGAACGAAAAATAGTCGTTTTCATACTTGATACACCCTTCTGATGTCTGTGTTCCTTATCCTATCAACTCTCGCAAAATATCAAGTTCAAATATGGGAAATAATTGAATTTTCACAGTTTCTTTTTCAATTGAGATCACGCGCAATAAGATCGATTTGTTCTTAATCTCCCGTCTGTTTTGGTTGATCTACATCAATACTTTTTAGTGGTCGTTCTCGTTAAATACGCCACAATATATTGTGGTAGTTAGATAAGAAATAACCCTATATGGTGTGTTTGTGGATAACTCTGCGAGCATGCTGGGGTAAGGAGAAAAAGTGAAACCAATCGTAATTAAGCGCGACGGCTCAAGAGCTCCGTTCAGCAGGGACCGCATTCAGGCAGCAGTGGAAGCCGCGGCGGAAAATGTCGATAAAGAAATCGCGATTTACGCACTGAATGTTGCGTTAGCGGTCGAGTTACAGCTTAAAGAATACGATGAAGTTCATATTCATGATATCCAGAATCGGGTCGAAAATGAGTTAATGCAAGGGCCGTATAAACAACTGGCCCGTTCTTACATTGAGTATCGTCACGATCGTGACATTGCGCGAGAAAAGCAAAGTGCACTGACACGGGAAATTGAAGGGCTTATTGAAGAAAGTAATGTTGACCTGATCAACGAGAACGCAAACAAAGATGGCAAAGTGATCCCGACTCAACGTGACCTATTGGCCGGGATTGTTGCGAAGCATTATGCGAAGACACACATTCTGCCACGCGATGTTGTTCAGGCCCACGAAGAGGGCGACTTGCATTACCACGATCTGGATTACGCCCCATTCTTCCCGATGTTTAACTGCATGCTGATCGATTTGAAAGGGATGCTGACCCACGGTTTCAAAATGGGCAACGCAGAGATCGACACACCTAAGTCAATTTCAACTGCCACGGCGGTGACTGCACAGATCATTGCTCAGGTTGCCAGCCACATTTACGGTGGTACCACCATCAACCGGATTGATGAGGTTCTTGAGCCCTATGTTGTCGCCAGCCATAAAAAACATCTGAAAATTGCGCACGAGTGGGATATTCACGATCCTCAAGCGTTTGCAGACGCACGCACGGAGAAAGAGTGTTTTGACGCTTTCCAGTCACTGGAGTACGAAGTAAACACGCTGCATACCGCTAACGGGCAAACACCGTTCGTTACGTTTGGCTTTGGTCTGGGGACGAGCTGGGCTTCACGTCTGATCCAACAGTCTATTTTGAAAAACCGCATTGCGGGTTTAGGTAAAAACCGAAAAACAGCTGTTTTCCCGAAACTGGTTTTCGCAATCAAAGATGGACTGAACCACAAATCAGGCGATGCCAATTACGACATCAAACAGCTTGCACTTGAATGCGCCAGCAAGCGGATGTACCCGGATATCCTTAACTATGACAAGGTTGTTGAAGTGACCGGATCGTTTAAAACGCCGATGGGGTGCCGCAGTTTTCTTGGAACTTATGAAGAGAATGGTGAGCTGGTCCATGAAGGGCGTAATAATCTCGGGGTAGTGAGCCTCAATTTGCCGCGTATCGCGATTCAGGCTCAGGGCGACGAACACCGTTTTTACGAGTTACTGGATACTAAACTTAAACTGGCACGACGTGCACTGGAGACTCGCATCAGTCGCCTGGAGAACGTACGTGCCCGCGTGGCCCCGATTCTGTATATGGAAGGGGCATGCGGAGTTCGGCTCAAAGCAGAAGACACCATTGCGGATATCTTCAAGCATGGCCGAGCATCTATTTCTCTTGGCTACATCGGCGTTCATGAAACCATTAATGCGCTCTATAGTAATCAGACACATGTGTACGATGACGCAGATCTGCGCGACAAAGCGGTGGCCATCATTACGCGACTTAAACAGGCCGTGAATCAATGGGCGGATGAGACAGGTTATGGGTTTAGCCTGTACGGCACACCCAGCGAGAACTTGTGCAATCGCTTCTGCCGTATCGATGCCAAAGAGTTTGGTGTCATTGAAGGCGTCACAGACAAAGGTTATTACACCAACAGCTTCCATCTTGATGTGGAAAAGAAAGTCAATCCGTACGATAAGATCGACTTCGAGTTACCGTATCCGCCAATTTCCAGCGGTGGTTTTATCTGCTACGGCGAGTTCCCGAACATGCAGCAGAACGTCGAGGCATTGGAAAACGTTTGGGATTACAGCTATACCCGAGTGCCTTACTATGGCACCAATACACCAATCGATGAGTGTTATGAGTGCGGTTACACCGGCGAGTTCGACTGCACCAGCAAGGGGTTTACTTGTCCGAAGTGCGGTAATCATGACTCTTCTAAAGTGTCGGTAACACGTCGTGTGTGCGGTTATCTGGGAAGCCCGGATGCGCGTCCGTTTAACTTTGGTAAACAGGAAGAAGTGAAACGTCGGGTGAAACACCTTTAATCCGGACATGCACTGCCGGGGCAGGTCTCCGGCAGTGCGACGCAGAGAATAACAATGAATTATTGCCAATATTACGCCGTTGATGTGGTGAATGGTCCCGGGACACGCTGTACGCTATTTGTTTCAGGATGCGTGCATCAATGCCGTGGATGCTACAATCAATCAACGCAAAAGCTCGATGCTGGTAGCGAGTTTACTCAGCAAGCCGAAGATCGGATCATTAATGATCTGAACGATACGCGGATAAAGCGACGTGGCTTGTCACTATCAGGTGGGGATCCGCTTCACCCTGCTAATGTTTCTGCTGTGCTTAAGCTTGTTAAGCGCGTCAGGAAGGAATGTCCTGGCAAAGATATCTGGATGTGGACCGGATACACGTTGCAAGAGTTAAACGATGCTCAGAAAGAGGTTGCCTCATACATCGACGTGCTGGTCGATGGGCGATTTGAACAGGATAAAGCAGACCCATCTTTGCAATGGCGTGGCAGTTCCAACCAAATCATCCACAAGTTCACCGAATTTTAATCGGATAAGAATTTTCGCTTCGAATTTTTATGAACAAGTGTTAACGTGAGTCACTACTTGAATTTCAAAGGGTTGTGACTTTCATGTTTTCACATTTACCAACACCAGCACTTGATCCTATTCTTTCTCTTTCTGTGGCTTACCGGAATGATCCTCGACCAGACAAGGTCGATCTCGGTATCGGCGTGTATAAAAACAGTGCCGGCGAAACACCGGTGATGGAAGCGATTAAGCAGGCTCAGGACATCGTTGTTGCTACACAAACCACAAAATCCTATGTCGGTCTTGCTGGTTGTGAAGAGTTTAACCAGTCGATGGTCAATTTGCTGTTATCGGGCACAGCTGCGATGGATCGTGTCGCCGCAATCCAAACACCTGGTGCCAGTGGCGCGCTGCGTATGTTGGGAGACTTAATGAAAGTGGCCCAGCCTGATACCACAGTGTGGATTTCGAATCCAAGTTATGTGAATCACAAACCCGTGATGGAAGCCGCTGGCCTGAAAGTGAAGTTCTATCACTATTTTAGCCCGGAAACCAAGCAGGTCGACGTGGCGCGCATGCTGGACGATCTGTCTAAAGCAGGGCCAAATGATGTGGTTTTGCTGCATGGTTGCTGTCATAACCCAACTGGTGCAGATATTGACTTTGCTGCGTGGCAGGAGGTCACCAAACTATCGATAATTAAAGGCTTCATGCCATTTGTCGATATTGCCTACCAAGGATTTGGTGATGGTTTGGAAGAGGACGCAAAAGGGCTGCGTTACATGGCCGACAATGTGGAGGAGATGATGATCACTACATCCTGCTCCAAGAACTTTGGCTTGTATCGCGAACGGACTGGTGCGGCTATCGTGGTGGGTAAAAACCATGTGGATGTTGCCAACGCCAAAGGTAAACTGTTGACGCTGGCACGCGCCACCTACACGATGCCACCGGATCATGGTGCCGCCCTGGTTAAAACTATCCTGCGGGATGATAAGCTGACCCAAGTGTGGAAAGCGGAACTCAGTAGTATGCAACAACGTCTTGTGGCGCTACGCCATTCATTGTGTGAAGAGCTTCGTAACGTTCATGCAACGGCTCAGTTCGACTTTATTGAGTCACACAAAGGCATGTTCACTGTGCTAGGATTTACACCAGAACAGATGGCACAACTGCGTGAAGAATATGGGATTTACGGTGTGGGAGATGGCCGAATTAACATCGCCGGCCTGACCGAGAAACACATCCCTTATGTTGCCAGTGCTATTGTGAGCGTTTCAAAATAATTACTATCGGGTATTTGAATGAACAAACCATGGAAATTGTTATTACCACTAATGTTGTGCGGTGGTCTGGTCGCCTGTACGACAACCAGTCAAGTTCCAGTGGAGCCGGAAACACAGCCTAAGGTTGAGAACCCCAAAACGGAGGTAACCACACCAGAAGTGGTTCAACCGGAAACCCAACCGAAGGAAGAGGTTAAAACCGAGAAGGTTGAACCTGAGGTGAAGCCTCAGGAAGTGAAACCTAAGCCAAAACCGCTACCGAAGAAGACATCGGATGGAAAACTGATTCTGGGCGAGCAGGAATGGGTATATGTTCCTGGTTTGACCGAGTTCTTTAAAGCGAGAATCGATACCGGCGCAACGACTTCATCCATTAGTGCTATTGACGTGATCCCTTTTGAACGCGATGGCAAAGAATGGGTTAAGTTTAAAATTGAGCATGACAAGCTCAAGAGCAAAGAGCTTGCTTTGCCAGTTGAACGTTGGGTTAAGATTAAGCAGTCCAGTAGCGATGAATCTCAAAAACGTGCGGTTGTCGCTGCCTGGATCCAGATTGGTGACTTAAAACAAAAGACGGAGTTCACGTTGGCAGATAGAACCCATCTGGCGTTTCCGTTGTTACTCGGTAGAAGTTTCTTCAATGATGTCGCTGTCGTGGATGTCAGCCGTAAGTTTGTTCAACCAAAACAAACCAAGTAACCGATATTGATGAATAAAGAAAAACCCGCCGGTGGCGGGTTTTTTTGTGTTTGATATCAGCGATCCCAGTAGGCTTCTTCCAGACTGTCTTCTCGCTCAGGAAGGGCGCGCGACAGGCGAGGAGAGTGCTGAGTGAGTACTTCATAGCTGACCCGGTTGGCGTATTTACAAATCTGCGACAACGATGAGTAGGTCAGGTAGGTGTGATCGTGTTTCGATGAGTTAGGCACGTTCCTAAGATGAAAGCTGTTGGCGGCCATATCGTGTAACAAGGCTGACAATGCCGCATCTCCGGCACCATTGGTGTTTTTGATCTCTAAAGGTCCGCCTAAGTATGGCCCGATGTGAGAATAAACCCGTTGCGGGTGCTGACAATCCGACTCACGCATCGCGCGACTGAACTCGAACTGGTTGAAGCTGGCAATAGGTCCTTCAAGGATCGGTAGCTCAGTTTCGCGCAGTGCTGATTTGTCTGTAAAACCTGCCATATAGAGGCCATCTGGGCCTGCGGTACACAACACCAGATCGACCCAGTCCAGCGCTTTATTTGCAGCCAGCAATGGCGTCTTCTCGTCAGTCAGCGCGTGACCTTCTTCTTCATTCATCGCCACAATGGTGATGTTTTCTTTGATGTAGTCCTGCCACCATTTTTCATTGCCTTCGATCACGTACTTAGTGCCCAGCGTCAGGACGACAGGTACGTTTTTCTGTTTAGCGATGTCGATGGCACGTGCGACGGCTGCTGGCATCGGGTCTTCTGGTTTTCCTCGCATCAAATATGAAGAAACCACCAGGGCTGAGGCTTTATCAAAGACTTCTTCAGGAATGCTGTCCGGACGCAGTTGGTTCATATGACCTTCGTTGATCGCGAAGGTACGTTCCCCGTCGTCAGAAATCAGGGTATAACAACGCCCGATTGGGCCGTCCACCATTTGCAGGTGGTTGAGGTTCATACGTGACGAAGTACGACAAAGATACCGATACGCAAAAGACCCAACCTCGATATTCTTTGACATTACACCAAGCAGAACCGATTTGCTGTCAGCCAACACAGAGTAGTTGTGCAGAGTGTTACCTATGGTATCTCCCGGATACTGATGTGTGATCAATCCACGCTCAACCAGTTCGTCATAGAGATCGTCCGCTTTGCTTTCTTCCAGAACCAGAGAGTGCCCTTTACTCAGTTCGTATTTATTTAGAAACTCGTCATCAACGCGTGCTTCAATGTCTACGATTGTCTGGCCTACGCCGACAATAAAAGGTCGATATAATTTAGGTGCTTGTCGAGCTTGGTTTAAGATTGGATCGCGGGCGTGAGTAGGGAAGTAGTGCTTAGATTTGCGCTGTCCGGGAAACTTCATGTTGTCAGTGAGGTTGAAAATTTTGCCGCATCATATCACACAAAGAATAGATAGTTTTCATCTTTATTACATAAAAAGGCGACAACGTGAGCAGTCGTCGCCTTCTTAGATTCTGGTTGATTATTTCTTATCTGTTGTGTACGCGCCGTAAGCTTTGGTTCCCCATAACGGCACGGTCGACAAGCTATGCTTAAAGC
>NZ_WXWP01000091.1:0-8801 GCF_009904765.1 Vibrio sp. V39_P1S14PM300 | reverse complement strand
GGCTAAGGGGCAATCTCTACAAGACCCATTCTTAAACGCACTACGTCGTGAACGTATCCCTGTATCAATTTACCTGGTTAATGGTATTAAGCTGCAAGGTCAAATCGAATCGTTCGACCAGTTCGTTATTCTACTGAAAAACACCGTCAATCAGATGGTTTACAAGCACGCGATCTCAACCGTTGTTCCGGCTCGCCCAGTGAGCCACCACAGTGGTGATCGTGCACCATCTGATCGTCAACAAGATAAAACGTCTGAAGAGTAATCTCTGAGTCGTTTGATCTGTAAAAACTTAAGGAGTTGATTGCTTGTTTGACCGTTATGAAGCCGGTGAGCGAGCCGTACTTGTTCATATCAACTTCACGCAAGAAGGAGAGTGGGAAGACCTGAGCGAATTTGAAATGCTGGTCTCTTCCGCGGGTGTCTCGACACTACAGGTGATCACCGGTAGTCGTCAGGCACCTCATCCTAAATACTACGTTGGAGAGGGTAAAGCCCAGGAAATTGCACAAGCGGTGCAGTTAGCTGGTGCAGATATCGTGATATTCAATCACGCCCTCTCTCCTGCCCAAGAACGTAACCTGGAACAACTGTGTAAGTGCCGCGTGCTTGATCGCACCGGTCTGATCCTCGACATCTTCGCTCAACGCGCACGTACCCATGAAGGTAAGCTGCAAGTCGAACTGGCACAGTTACGTCATATTTCCACCCGTCTGATCCGTGGTTGGACCCACCTTGAAAGACAAAAAGGGGGGATAGGTTTACGTGGTCCTGGTGAAACGCAGTTAGAAACAGACCGTCGTCTGTTGCGTGAACGCATTAAAGCGATTTTGCGACGCTTGGAAAAAGTGGCCAAGCAACGTGAGCAAGGGCGCCGAGCAAGACACCGAGCTGAAATTCCGACGCTCTCGCTGGTGGGTTACACCAACGCGGGGAAGTCGACCCTATTTAACCGAATCACGGAAGCGGGGGTGTACGCCGCTGACCAGTTGTTTGCCACACTGGATCCGACATTGCGCAAGATTGAACTGGATGATGTCGGTACCGCGATCCTGGCCGATACCGTTGGATTTATTCGTCACCTGCCACACGATCTGGTCGCGGCTTTTAAAGCGACGTTACAAGAAACGCAGGAAGCTGACATTTTGTTACATGTTGTCGATGCGAGTGACGACCGTTTTCGTGAGAATATTCAAGCTGTTCATGAAGTGCTTGAAGAGATCGATGCCCACGAAGTGCCCGCACTCGTGGTAATGAACAAAATCGATAATCTGGACGATCAACAGCCACGTATAGAAAGGGATGAGGAAGGCGTCCCGCGTACCGTTTGGGTATCGGCGATGGAAGGCCGTGGTATTGAGCTGCTGTTTGATGCACTGACCGAACGTCTGGCCAGTCAGATGGTGCAGTACCGTCTGAAAATCCCGCCACAATATCAGGGCCGGTTGCGCAGTACGTTCTTCCAGATGAACTGTATTCAGAACGAAGAATACGATCCGGACGGTAATCTGTTGATCGATATCCGAATGCAACAGGTAGATTGGTCTAGACTTGAAAAAAGAGAAGGGGTAGTTTTACGTGACTTTATAGTTACTTAAAGGACTGCTACAGTATAACGTCATATCTAATGATGGAGCTTTCTAATGGCGTGGAATGAGCCTGGTAATAACAACGGCGATAAAGGCCGCGATAAAGACCCATGGGGTAATAACAATAATCGTGGTGGTCGTGATCAAGGACCGCCAGACTTAGATGAAGTCTTCAACAAGCTGAGTCAAAAGCTGGGTGGAAAGTTTGGTAAGAAAGGCGGAGGCAAAGGCCCGTCCTTCGGTGGTGGCGGTGCGCTGGGTTTCGGCGTCATCGCAGCAATTGCCGTGGCAATCTGGGTATTCTCCGGCTTCTACACCATAGGTGAAGCTGAACGTGGTGTCGTACTGCGTCTGGGTAAATACGATCGTATCGTCGATCCGGGCCTGAACTGGCGCCCACAGTTTATCGATGAAGTGACCCCGGTTAATGTACAGGCGATTCGCTCGCTACGCGCATCCGGTTTGATGCTGACCAAAGATGAGAACGTGGTCACGGTATCGATGGATGTTCAGTACCGTGTCGCGGATCCGTACAAATACTTGTACCGGGTAACCAACGCAGACGACAGCTTGCGTCAGGCGACAGATTCGGCACTGCGTGCTGTGATTGGTGACTCTTTGATGGACAGCATTCTGACCAGTGGCCGTCAGCAAATTCGCCAAAGCACTCAGGAAACGCTGAACGACATCATCGACAGCTACGACATGGGTCTGACGATTGTTGACGTCAACTTCCAGTCCGCGCGTCCACCAGAGCAAGTCAAAGATGCGTTTGATGATGCGATTGCCGCGCGTGAGGATGAAGAACGTTTCATCCGTGAAGCGGAAGCGTACAAAAACGAGATTCTGCCCAAAGCGACCGGTCGTGCTGAACGTCTGAAGAAAGAAGCGCAGGGTTACCGCGAACGCATCATCAATGAGGCGGAAGGTCAGGTGGCCCAGTTTGATAAGCTACTGCCAGAGTATCAGGCAGCACCGCAAGTGACTCGTGAGCGTCTCTATCTGGATACCATGCAGGAAGTGTACTCTCGTTCGTCAAAAGTGCTGATCGACTCTAACTCCAGCGGTAACCTGCTGTACCTGCCGATCGATAAACTGACCGGACAAGACAGTCAGGGCTCCACCAAACGCAGCAGTAAGGCATCGTCCAGCTATGACAAAATCGAGCTTGAATCTGAGCGCAGTGACGCGTCTCAGTCTGACTCCTCATCTCGTTCAACCGGTTCACGTCAAGGGAGATACTAAGAATGCGTAAGTTAATGATCCCTCTATTGGTGTTCGTGTTGGCACTGATGCTGATGTCGCTGTTTGTGATTCCGGAAGGTGAGCGTGGTATTGTGATCCGATTTGGCCGAGTGCTGAAAGACGATCAGAACATGTCTCACATCTACGAACCGGGTTTGCATCTCAAACTGCCTCTGTTTGATCGCGTTAAAACACTGGATGCCCGTATTCAGACCATGGACGGCCGTTCAGACCGTTTCGTGACTTCTGAGAAAAAAGACGTCATCATCGACTCTTACGTGAAATGGCGTATTGAAGATTTCGGTCAGTACTACCTAGCAACCGGTGGCGGTAACACTCTGACCGCAGAAGCCTTGCTGGAACGTAAAGTGACCGATGTTCTGCGTTCTGAAATCGGTTCACGTGAGATCAAACAGATCGTCTCGGGCCCACGTAACAACGACGTGCTGCCAGACAGTGCGGACGCGGATGTGGTGACCACCGAAGCGGCCAAAGAAGCGTTGGAAATCGATGGTCAGCGTGATCAAATCATGGATGAAGTGTTGAATGACACCCGTGAAAGTGCAATGAAAGACCTTGGCGTTCGCGTAGTAGATTTCCGTATGAAGAAAATCAATCTGCCGGATGAGATCAGTGAGTCGATTTACCGTCGTATGCGTGCTGAACGTGAATCTGTGGCGCGTAAGCACCGCTCACAAGGTCGTGAGAAAGCGGAAGTGATCCGTGCTCAGGCGGAGCTGGAAGTGGCGACCATTCTGGCCGAAGCGGACAAAACTGCCCGTGTGACCCGCGGTGAAGCGGATGCACAAGCAGCGAAGATCTACTCTGACGTGTACAGCAAAGATCCGGAGTTCTTTGCCTTCCTGCGCTCATTGAAAGCGTATGAGAAGTCATTCAGTGAGAAGAGCGACATTCTGGTGTTGGATCCGAAGAGCGACTTTTTCCGTTACATGAAAGACTCCAACGGCGCCGTTCAAAAATAACCGCGTCCGATAGTATGTCAAAGGCTCCTGAAAAGGAGCCTTTGTTGTTTGGTCATCGCGATAATGGGGAAACACATGGCGAAATCATTATGGCTGGCATTTGGCCTGGTGCTGATCGTTGAAGGGTTGGGGCCATTACTGGCACCAAATGGTTGGCGGAATATGGTGGCGCAGCTGAGCCAGCAACCCGACAACCAGTTACGCCGGATAGGCGGTTGCCTGGTCGTCGCGGGTGCGGTGATCGCTTACTGTGTTTGGTAAGCGATGGTTTAATAGTGCGGGGGCGGAGTCTCTTCCGATGGGTCGGCCAGTTGTGAGGTATCCATCGTCTTCAGTTTACCGACCATGAACTTCATCTGTTCCTGCATTTTGCTGATCAGCAATTGTTGCTGACTCAGCGCTGCGTTTAATTCTTCAATACTCTGTTCCTGAAACGCCAATTGGCATTCCATATCGTTGATACGCTGCTCAAGCTGCTGGACGTAATTTTCTGTCATCACTCATCATCCATTTTCCACGCCTGGGCAATGCCGGCGGATGTCCCGCTGACGACCCGGTGTTGATTATCAAAGGCAGCATCATACACGACTGCACGGGGAGGGCGAGTATCTTTACGTGGTTCCGCTTCAAAACCGGCCAGTCGTTTGCCGCTGTCTGTATCCCAGACCATGATCCGACTGGAAGGCGTGCCGGTGAGCAGACGGCGACCGTCATCGGAAAAACGAGCAGTTGAGAAAATCAACTGGCGTGAGAATGAACGCAGTCGGGAGACCTGTTCACCAGTACGCAAATCCCAAATCAGTGCCTGATTGCCCCCATCCGACGTAAACGCCAGCAGACCATCGCGTTGCAGCGCAACCCGACTGATGCGTTGTTCGTGTTCAAATTTACGCAGTATTTTGCCACTTTGTGTATCCCACAGGTAAGCTATATAGTCGTTGCCGCCCGTCAGTGCGTAGCGCCCGTTGGGCGACAACGCGACGCTGTTCACTTTTTCATTGTGCGCCAGGAACTCCAGTCGGCGTCCGGTGACTAAGTTGACGTAAATGGCTTTACCGTTGGATAACCCCAACAGGGCGCGCTCGCCATTATTAGAGATATCGACATCGCGGATTAAGCCGTCGGAAATCGACCACAAGCCCTTGGCTTGCGACCAGCCGAGATCCCACACCGCGAAATTGATCTGGCTGGCGGTGATCGCGTAGCGCCCGTTATCGGCAATACGGATGCGCGACACAGTGCTCGCCTGTGGATCCTGCGCGCCCAAATCGGCCAGTTTCTCACTGGCGTACAGATCCCACAGCACCAACTGATGCTGCTTGGAATAAATGAGTGCAAACCGGGCATCGCGGCTCAGCGCGAACGCGGTGGTGCCATCTGGCTCCAGCTCCCATTTTTGCTCTTCACTGCTGGAGAAGAAGCAGCCATTTAACATGCTAATGACAATAACCAGCAGGAATCTATGAAAAATTATTCGCATCAAGTCTAATTATCCGCTTGGTGTAAAGACAATCGGTATACATATGGCTATATTGGTACAACAACGTCAGGCACTCCAGTCTTAAGCAGAGATTTGTGCACAATGACAAACACTTAGCCAATCAATTGGAGAAATAAATGAAATCTATTTTTAAAGTGTCATTGCTAGCGGCCACTGTCGCACTAGCGGTTGGCTGTCAGAAAGAAGAAGAACCGAAAGCCACCACTGCTCCGGCTGCAGAACAGACCGAGCAAGCAAGCGCTGACACGACGGCGACTGAATTCAAAACCGAAGATGATAAAGCGGCGTATGCCATCGGTGTTTCGTTTGCCAACTACCTGAGCACCAGCATTGAGAAGCCGGGCGAACTGGGCATTAAACTGGATAAAGCGCTGGTTCTGCAAGGTATTGAAGACGTGTTTGCCGGTAAACCGCAAATGAATGAACAGGACACACGTACCGCTCTGGAAGGTTTGGATAAGCGCGTAGCTGAAACCATGAAGAAGCAGGCTGACGAAAAATCAGCAGCCAACAAAAAAGCCGGTGATGAGTACCGTGCCGAATTTGCGAAACAAGACGGCGTCAAAACCACTGAATCGGGCCTGATGTTCAAAGAGCTGAAGCCTGGCACGGGTGAGAAGCCAAAAGCGACCGATACCGTTCAAGTGCACTACAAAGGTACTTTGATCGACGGCACTCAGTTTGACAGCTCCTATGATCGTGGTGAGCCAGCGACGTTCCCGCTGAACCGCGTGATCCCAGGCTGGACGGAAGGTGTACAACTGATGCCAGTCGGCTCGAAATTTGAGTTTGTTATCCCGCCAGAGCTGGCTTACGGCGAGCAAGACACACCAACCATTCCGGCGAATTCAACGTTGGTGTTTGAAGTTGAACTGCTGAAAGTGGAAAAACCAGCAGAAAAAACCACCGACAGCGCCGCGCAGTAATCGGCAGCATACGTCGCTAAGGCCTGACAATGTCAGGCCTTTTTTGTGCCCGTGTCACGGCGAAAGCGTGAATAAATATTTGTCCTAAATCACTAGTCGGCGAGTTAGAGGGAGGTGATATTCAAAATTTCTGATAAACTTACGTCAATTTGTTGATTTTTCGCTCTAAGGCCAGACAACAGTGACAACGACAGAAAGCTTGAATACCGAGATGTTGCTCGAAATGGAATCCGTCAATGTGATGCCGTTCAGTGATCATGACAAAATTATTTTAAAGTCGTATGAGGCGGTGGTCGATGGTATTGCCAGCCTGATCGGCCCGTTCTGTGAGATTGTGCTCCACTCTCTGGAGGATCTGAATACCTCTGCGATTAAGATTGCCAACGGTGAGAACACCGGTCGTCAGGTCGGCTCGCCGATCACGGATCTGGCACTGAAAATGCTCAAAGACATCGAAGGCTCAGAACGTAATTTCTCTCGCTCCTACTTCACCCGGGCCAAAGGCGGCGTGTTGATGAAGTCGATCACAGTGGCGATTCGTAATGGCGACAACCGGGTGATTGGTCTTCTGTGTATCAACGTGAATCTGGACGCGCCGTTTTCTCAGGTCTTACAGTCATTTATGCCCACCGAAGAGGCCAAGCAGGCCGCCTCTTCGGTCAACTTTGCCAGTGATGTCGAAGAGCTGGTGGATCAGACGGTGGAACGCACCATTGAAGAGATCAATGCCGACAAATCGGTGTCCAATAACACCAAGAATCGTCAGATCGTGATGGAGTTGTACGATAAGGGGATTTTTGACATTAAGGATGCGATCAACCGTGTTGCGGATCGCCTCAATATTTCGAAACACACCGTTTATCTGTATATCCGCCAGCGCAAAACTGAGGATGACGAAAGTTGATGGCGCTGAGTTATACCCTGGTGGTCAACGGACCGCTGTATGGCACCCAGTCAGCCCGCAGCGCCTATCAGTTTGCGTGCGCATTGTTGGCGAAAGGTCATACCCTTCGCAGTGTGTTTTTTTATCGGGAAGGTGTGAGCAATGGCAGCCGTTTAAGTGTACCGGCCAATGATGAGTTTGATTTAAGCAACGCCTGGCAGACGTTGGCCCGTCAACACAACGTGCGTCTGGAAACCTGTGTGGCGGCTGCCCTGCGCCGGGGCATTGTCGGTCAGGACGAAGCGGCCCAACACGGTTTAAGCGCCGATAACCTGGCGGATGGGTTTCATCAGGCCGGTTTAGGCAGCCTGGCGGAAGCTTTGCTGACCCAGGACAGAGTGGTGCAGTTTTGAGTTTGTTAACCTATTTATTTCGCACGGCGCCACATGGCAGTAATGCCGGCCGCGAAGGCATCGATGCACTGCTGGCCGCATCGGCGTATTGTGAAAACATCAGCGTGATTTTCCTCGGGGATGGCGTATTACAGCTGTTGCAGGGCCAACAGACCGATGACATTCTCGCTAAAAACTATGCGCCGATGTTGAAACTGTTTGATCTGTACGACATTGAGCAGGTGTATGTTTGTCAGTCATCGCTGAGCGAACGTGGTTTGGCTCAGGCCGATTTGGTGCTGCATGCCGAGCGATTGACGCGTGAGCAAATCGCACAGCGTCTCACTCAGGCTGGTAAAATCCTGACATTTTAAGGTGGTAGTATGCTCCATATGATCAAATCTTGCCGCGCTCTGAGTGAAGCGGTGCAGTACGTCTCTGGTGATGACGCTCTGCTGCTGATCGAAGACGCCGTGTACGCTGCCAATGGCCAGCATCAGGACTTCAGTTTACTGATGCCGTTTACCGCCTTTGTACTGCACGCCGATGCGCAAGCGCGTGCGATTAGCAACCGCATCAGCCCGTCAGTGACGGTGGTCGACTACAGCGGATTTGTTGATCTGACAGCCGCACACACGCACACCATGACCTGGGATTGATTGCGCACGACCTGAACCTACGTCGTCGCAAGGGCGGCGTGCTGCTCGTGCCTGGCCCGAGTGGGTAAATTTTGCGCAAAAAAGATCTGTATATTTCTTGACACACATCCCACTGCTGCATAGAATTTTGCGTCCCTAATTACCATTGGTGTTTGGGGATTAGATTTTTCACAAAGCTTACTTTCAAGTAAATCAGGAGCTAGTTAATGGCAACTATTAACCAGTTGGTACGCAAACCACGTGCAAAGCAAGTTGTTAAAAGCAACGTGCCTGCACTAGAAGCGTGCCCACAAAAACGTGGTGTATGTACTCGTGTTTACACTACTACACCTAAAAAACCTAACTCAGCACTTCGTAAAGTTTGTCGTGTACGTCTGACAAACGGTTTTGAAGTAACATCGTACATCGGCGGTGAAGGTCACAACCTTCAAGAGCACAGTGTTGTTCTGATCCGTGGTGGTCGTGTTAAAGACCTTCCAGGTGTGCGTTACCACACTGTTCGCGGCGCACTTGACTGTGCTGGCGTAAATGACCGTAAACAAGGTCGTTCTAAGTACGGTGTGAAGCGTCCTAAGTCTTAATGCGTCTTTTTTATAAAGAAAGCGTTAAGTAAGGCCAAACAC
>NZ_WXWP01000243.1:0-34085 GCF_009904765.1 Vibrio sp. V39_P1S14PM300 | reverse complement strand
CCTATGTTGTTCTTCAAGATCCTAAATCGATACTTTGGCGTCCACACTATATGGTATTGACACCGCCAAAATACGTGGGAAGCTTGATTGTATCTACTCATGTTATTTGTCCTCTTTGACTTCTGGAAAAATCAAAGATGCAATTAGCATGAGTAGTTTTACAGGCAAAGCCGAAACGGATGATAACCACCTACTGAAGTAGGTGGTTTAGGGCTGAAAACAAAAGCCCCGCACAGGCAGGGCTTTGACTATTTGGAAAGTGCTTAAAACTCTTCTTCCTGCTCCGGCATTTCACCGGCGCCAGCCTGAGGCTCTTCCGCCAACGCTGGCGTCAGCAGCATCTCACGCAACTTCGCATCGATGGCTTTAGCCGCCTCGGTGTTCTCTCTCAGGAACTTGCACGCGTTTGCTTTACCCTGGCCGATTTTCTCGCCATTGTAGCTGTACCATGCACCAGCTTTTTCCACCAGTTTGTGTTTCACACCCAGATCAACCAGTTCACCTTCACGGTTGAAACCCTGACCGTACAGAATCTGTGTTTCGGCTTGTTTGAATGGTGCCGCGATCTTGTTCTTCACCACTTTGATGCGGGTTTCGTTACCAACCACTTCATCGCCTTCTTTGATGGAGCCGGTACGACGGATATCCAGACGCACAGAGGCGTAGAATTTCAGCGCGTTACCACCGGTAGTTGTTTCCGGGTTACCAAACATCACACCAATCTTCATTCGGATCTGGTTGATGAAAATACACATACAGTTCGACTGTTTCAGGTTACCCGTCAACTTACGCATTGCCTGAGACAGCATACGTGCTTGCAGACCCATGTGACTGTCGCCCATCTCACCTTCGATTTCCGCTTTTGGTGTCAGTGCGGCAACCGAGTCCACCACCATCACGTCAATCGCACCAGAACGTGCCAATGCGTCACAGATTTCCAGTGCCTGTTCACCCGTGTCCGGCTGAGACACCAGCAGCGCATCAATGTCTACGCCCAGCTTCTTAGCGTAAATCGGATCCAGTGCGTGCTCGGCATCGATAAAAGCACACGTTTTTCCTTCACGTTGCGCAGCGGCGATCAGTTCCAGAGTCAGCGTGGTTTTACCAGACGACTCAGGACCGTAAACTTCAACGATACGGCCCATTGGCAGACCACCCGCACCCAGAGCGATGTCCAGAGAAAGTGAACCGGTCGAGATGGTTTCAACATCCATCGTACGGTTGTCACCCAGGCGCATGATTGAGCCTTTACCGAATTGTTTTTCAATCTGACCTAACGCGGCGGCCAGCGCTTTCTGTTTGTTCTCGTCCATCACTTTCTCCGTTGTGCACACCCAGACGGTGGCGAACTGAATCTGGTTGAACTCACATTGGTGAGTTGAATTGTTGTTTATTATACTGTTGATTCATACAGTGTCCATAGCTGTATGAAAAAAAGTTGTGCGGCTGCGCGTGCTCCGTGGCCAAAGCCAGCGGATCGCTCTTTCGCAGCGTTAGTCTTCAAGATGCTGGCAGATCACGTTCAGCGCATGTGTCACCGCTTTGGCGCGCACCGTGGCACGATCGCCTGCAAAATGACAAGTTTCAATCTGCAACCAGCCCGGCTGATCGGCAAAACCAAAACAGACCGTTCCTACAGGTTTGTCCTCACTGCCGCCATCAGGACCCGCAATACCACTGATCGCCACCCCGATGGTGGCATGAGAATGCTGGAGCGCCCCCAGCACCATTTCTTTGACCACAGGCTCACTGACGGCGCCATGCTGCGCCAGTGTTGCCTCACTGACCCCCAGCATTTCCATTTTTGCCGCGTTGCTGTAGGTGACAAACGCGCGATCAAACCATTGTGAGCTACCCGCAACATCGGTCACAGCGCTGGCAACCCCTCCTCCCGTGCAGGATTCAGCCGTGGTCATCACGTGCTGATTATCGCGCAGCAATGCGCCCAATTTCTGACTGAGTGAGATGTGTAATTCCATGACTGAAAAACCTCTTTGTGCCTTTTCGCCCGATTAGGATTCACGTATCCTAAGCCGCTATGAAAATAAACAAAAGACGTAACCCGTGAAAGCTGATCAAAAACACACTCCAATGATGCAGCAATACCTCAAGCTCAAAGCTGAGAATCCGGAGATATTGCTGTTTTACCGCATGGGAGATTTCTACGAGCTTTTTTATGACGACGCCAAGCGCGCTTCACAGCTGCTGGATATCTCTCTGACCAAACGTGGCGCTTCCGCCGGTGAACCCATCCCGATGGCTGGCGTGCCTTTTCACGCCGTGGAAGGGTATCTGGCCAAACTGGTGCAACTGGGCGAGTCGGTGGCCATCTGTGAACAAATCGGCGATCCGGCGACCAGTAAAGGCCCGGTAGAGCGCAAAGTGGTCAGAATTGTCACTCCGGGCACCGTCACCGACGAAGCGCTGCTGTCTGAGCGCGTCGATAACCTGATTGCGGCGATCTACTATCACGATGGCCAGTTCGGTTATGCCACGCTGGATATTACCTCAGGTCGCTTCCAGTTGAGCGAGCCGCAGAGCGAAGAAGCCATGCAGGCAGAATTGCAGCGTACCTCACCTCGTGAACTGCTGTTCCCGGAAGACTTTGAACCGGTTCACCTGATGTCGAACCGCAACGGCAACCGTCGTCGTCCGGTGTGGGAGTTTGAACTCGATACCGCCAAGCAACAACTCAACCAGCAGTTTGGCACCCGGGATCTGATTGGTTTTGGTGTGGAGCACGCCAAACTCGGCCTGTGTGCGGCTGGGTGCCTGATCCAATACGTCAAAGACACACAACGCACAGCACTGCCACACATCCGCTCTCTGACGTTTGATCGTCAGGATCATTCGGTCATTCTGGATGCCGCTACCCGGCGCAATCTGGAAATCACGCAAAACCTGTCCGGTGGCACGGACAACACCTTAGCCGATGTGCTGGATCGCACGGCGACGCCAATGGGCAGCCGCATGCTCAAGCGCTGGCTGCATCAGCCGATGCGCTGCATTGATACGCTTAATCAGCGTCTGGATGCGATCGGAGAACTGCGGGATCAGGCGCTGTTTGCGGATCTGCACCCGGTTCTGAAACAGATCGGCGATATCGAGCGTATTCTTGCCCGATTGGCCCTGCGCAGTGCCCGTCCCCGCGACATGGCCCGGTTGCGAAATGCCATGCAGCAGTTGCCGGAACTGAGCGGACTGCTCGAGAGCGTCCGCCATCCCTATCTGGGTAAACTGGCCCAGTTCACCGCTCCGATGAACGAAGTGTGCGGTCTGCTGGAACGCGCAATCAAAGAGAATCCACCGGTGGTGATTCGTGATGGTGGCGTGATTGCCGAAGGCTACAATGCAGAGCTGGACGAGTGGCGTAATCTGGCGGACGGTGCCACCGAGTTCCTCGACCAGATGGAGGCGGAAGAGCGCGAACGCCATGGCATCGACAGCCTCAAAGTCGGCTACAACAACGTGCATGGTTTCTTTATTCAGGTCAGCCGTGGCCAAAGTCATCTGGTGCCGCCGCATTACGTTCGCCGTCAGACACTGAAAAACGCCGAACGTTACATTATTCCGGAGCTCAAAGAACACGAAGACAAAGTGCTGAACTCCAAATCCAAGGCGCTGTCGCTGGAAAAACAGCTGTGGGAAGAGCTGTTTGACTTGCTGATGCCCCATCTTGAGCAGATGCAGAGCTTAGCCTCGGCTCTGTCTCAGTTGGATGTCCTGCAAAACCTGGCCGAACGTGCTGACTCGCTCGACTACTGCCGCCCGAGCCTGACGCAGGCAGCGGGCATCCATATTCAGGCTGGTCGTCACCCCGTGGTGGAACAGGTGATGGACGAACCGTTTATCGCCAACCCGATCGAACTGCATCCACAGCGCAAGATGCTGATCATTACCGGTCCGAACATGGGCGGTAAGTCGACGTACATGCGCCAGACAGCCTTGATCGCTCTGATGGCACACATCGGTTCCTATGTGCCAGCGGAAGCGGCGCAAATCGGTTCCATTGATCGTATCTTCACCCGTATTGGCGCCTCGGACGATCTGGCTTCCGGACGCTCTACTTTCATGGTCGAGATGACGGAAACGGCCAATATCCTGCACAACGCGACACAGAACAGCCTGGTCTTGATGGATGAAATTGGTCGTGGTACCAGTACTTACGACGGTCTGTCACTGGCCTGGGCCAGCGCGGAGTGGCTGGCGACACAAATCGGTGCTATGACCCTGTTTGCCACGCACTACTTCGAACTGACCGAATTACCGGCGCAACTGCCGCATCTGGCGAATGTACATTTAGACGCGGTCGAACATGGTGACAGCATTGCCTTCATGCACGCGGTGCAGGAAGGGGCCGCCAGTAAATCGTACGGTCTGGCGGTGGCCGGTCTGGCGGGTGTACCGAAAAGCGTGATCAAAAATGCGCGTACTAAGCTGCATCAGTTAGAGCAACTCAGCCACCTCAGTGACACGCCGGCGAAAGGCAATGGCGTTGATATCGCCAATCAACTCAGTTTGATCCCGGAGCCAAGCGAAGTGGAAGAAGCTCTGGCGAACATAGATCCCGACGATCTTACGCCTCGTCAGGCACTGGAAGAGTTGTACCGACTGAAAAAACTGCTCTAAAACGGCACAAAAAAGGGCGATGGTTCACCATCGCCCTTTTCCTATGTCGCCCGTTACTCGTCTTCAACGCTGAACAGGTTTTCCATATTCAGCCCCTGCTTGACCAGGATTTCGCGTAAACGACGTAACCCTTCAACCTGAATCTGACGCACGCGCTCGCGAGTCAGGTTAATTTCACGACCGACTTCTTCCAGCGTCGACGGTTCATACCCCAACAACCCAAAGCGGCGAGCCAGCACCTCTTTTTGTTTCGGGTTCAGTTCATCCAGCCAGTCAATCAACGAGGTTTTGATGTCGTCATCCTGAGTCGACAGCTCCGGATCGGAATTATTCACGTCCGGAATAATATCCAGCAGTGCTTTCTCACCGTCACCGCCAATCGGCGTATCGACAGAGCTGACGCGTTCGTTGAGACGCAGCATTTTGCTAACGTCATCGACCGGCTTGTCCAGCTGAGTGGCAATTTCTTCTGCGGTGGGCTCGTGATCCAGTTTCTGCGACAGTTCACGCGCAGTACGCAGATAGATATTGAGTTCTTTGACCACGTGGATCGGCAGACGTATGGTGCGCGTCTGGTTCATCAGGGCCCGTTCAATGGTCTGACGAATCCACCAAGTCGCATATGTTGAAAAACGGAAGCCGCGTTCCGGGTCGAATTTTTCGACCGCGCGGATAAGCCCCAGATTCCCCTCTTCGATCAGATCCAGTAGCGCCAGGCCACGGTTGCTGTAACGACGGGAAATTTTCACCACCAAGCGCAAGTTACTTTCAATCATACGTCGGCGGGCTGCTTCATCGCCTCGTAGCGCCCGACGTGCATACAGCACTTCTTCTTCGGCAGTCAGGAGCGGCGAAAAGCCGATTTCACTGAGGTAGAGTTGTGTGGCGTCCAAGCTTTTGCTGGTAACCTCAAACTCTTCTTTGGTGTCATCAGTGGATGAATTGTTACTAGAATTGTTTTCGGCGCTCTCTTCTACCTCAAGCATTTCCATCGCTTCGGTATCCGAATCTGCATCGAATTCTTGGAGTTTTGTTGCTGTGTTGCTGATACTCATAGTGCCTCCCCCTGGCGAGCTAGCAAGACATTACCGCTTTTAATGTCGCTTCATTACTCAGTACAAGTAAATCTACGGTAAGTAGCGCTTTGGATTCACCGACTTACCCTGGTAGCGAATTTCAAAGTGCAAGCGCACACTGTTGGTACCCGAACTTCCCATGGTCGCAATCTTTTGGCCTGCTTTCACACTCTGTCCTTCGTGTACAAGCAACCGATCATTATGGGCATACGCACTCAGATAGTTGTCATTATGTTTTATAATCACCAGATTACCGTAACCCCGGAGCGCATTACCTGAATAAACTACGGTGCCTGCTGCAGTCGATGTGATGGATTGACCACGCTGCCCTGCGATGTCTATCCCTCGGTTGCCCTGATCTCCTGCAGAAAAGTTCTTAATCACTCTCCCTTTTGTTGGCCATAACCATTTGGTTACTTTGTCGTTTTTTGGTGTCGAACTGCTGACAGTTTTGTTAACATTTTGTTTACTTGTACTGCCAACATACTCCTTTGGTTTGGATTGTTCAACCTTCTTTTCTGGTTCTTTTTTGACCTGTTTTTGGTTATTTTTTGAACCCGCAGACGTAACCTTTTGATTCGAGTTTTTACTCGAATTGGTCACAACCGGTTTGGTGGCGGCTGTGCTGCCAGCGCTAGTAGCCGCGGCTGAAGCCACGACAGCCGTAGCGGCTGCAACACTGGTGGTTTCTTTCGCTGCCCCAGCGCCGGTTCCGCCGTAGGCCGGTGGCACGTAAGTCGGACGCCAAAGCTTGAGTTTCTGTCCAGGGTGAATGGTATAAGGCGCATCCAAGTTATTGTAACGAATCAGATCATTTACATCTTTGCCTGTGATGTAGGCGATGAAATACAGCGTATCGCCACGTTCAACCTGGTAGTAGCTGCCACGGTAACTACCTCGCTCCACAGAGTTGTAGTCGCGTTTCAATCCAGACACTGGCGCAGGGGAATGCGCAGCACATCCAATCAATGTGCTGCTAAGGCCAAACATCAGTATCGATTTAGACCACATACTCATGGGTTACGCGAGATCACCTGCTATCAGGGGTACGAAACGCACCATTTCAATTACTTCCGATGTAAACTCATCGCCATGGCGAGTGACTTTCATCAGGGCTTGTTCTTCAGTGCCGACCGGGATCACCAGCACACCACCGTCATTAAGTTGCGCCATCAAGGCTTGCGGCAGGGTTTCTGCCGCGGCCGTTACGATGATCGCATCAAACGGCGCTTTCGCGGCCCAGCCCTGCCAGCCATCGGCGTGCTTGGTCGAGACATTGTAAATATCGAGCTGTTTCAGGCGCCGCTTCGCATCCCATTGCAGGGCTTTAATCCGTTCGACGGAATACACATGCTCCACCAGTTGCGCCAACACGGCGGTCTGATAACCGCTGCCAGTCCCGATTTCCAGAACTTTACTGGTGCGCTTAAGCGCAAGCATTTCCGTCATTTTGGCCACGATATAAGGTTGAGAAATGGTTTGTCCGTGGCCAATCGGCAGTGCGTTATTGTCATAGGCCTGATGCAACATTGCCTGCGAGACAAAGTTCTCGCGTGGCAAGGTATAGATCGCATTCAGTACCTGCGGATCCTGGATGCCACTGGCGACAAGGCGTTCCACTAATTTGTCGGCATGTGGGTTGGTCATGATCATCGGTCCTTCAGCCAGTTATCCACACTCTGCAAAGACTCATGCGCGGTCAAATCGACCTGCAACGGAGTAACCGATACCCAGCCTTGTTCAGTGGCATGGAAGTCCGTCCCTTCGCCGGCATCCTGCTCTTTGCCCGGCGGACCAAGCCAGTAGATGTCATGACCGCGAGGGTCAAGTTGTTTAATCATGTTTTCCGCATGATGACGCGCACCCAGACGCGTTATTTTTACCCCTTTCAGGGCCGCACTGGCAAGATCCGGAACGTTAACATTGAGTAAACGATTGGTCGGAATCGGTTTTTCAATGTGTTGTTCCACCAGTTGACGGGCAACCCGGGCTGCGGTGGTAAAATGGTGTTTACCGACCAGCGAGAACGCAATCGCCTGCACTCCGAGAAAGTGTCCTTCCATCGCCGCCGCCACGGTTCCCGAATAGAGCACATCGTCACCAAGATTGGCGCCATGATTGATGCCGCTCAACACCAGATCTGGCAGATCATCTTTCATCAACTCATTGAGTGCAAAGTGGACACAGTCGGTCGGCGTTCCCTGCACTGAATACGTCCTTTCAGCGATTTGGGTGACACGTAGCGGCTGCTCAAGCGTCAGTGAGTTCGAGGCGCCACTGCGGTTACGATCCGGCGCGACAATGGTAATTTCCGCCAGATCACGCAACTCCTGTGCTAAGGCATGTATCCCTTCCGCATACACACCATCATCATTACTGATTAAAATTTTTAGTGGTCTTTCCATGACTTAGTACACACGCTCTACCGGAATTTCTTCCACTAACTCTCGTACAATCGCCGTTGCGAAGCAACCCGCGTCCAAAGAGAAGTGCAGGGTTATATTGTTGCCGTCGACCTGCCAGCTGAGGTCCTGCGCTTTTAGCGCCACTGGTCGACGCTCATGACGCATCCGGTTACCCCGAATCAACGCCATCAGATCCGGCTCAGCGTCCAGTTGTGGTTGTTCAAGAGCCAGTGCCTGCGCCTGCGTCGGCAGCGCATTATCGCCCGCCATCGCCGCGCTGATTTGTACTTCACCGCGCTCAAGCTGAAGATTGAACGCCGCCACCTGGTCGGCCTCCACCAGCGTCGATCCCTCGCCTGTCAGCGCAATGTCGCCTTCCACAACTCGATCGAACGCTCCCTGCTCAATCCGCGCAGACACGATATGGTTGAAGATCCACGAACGGGCCGCCGACAGATACAGGCTGCGCTTGTTCTGGTTACGGGTACGAACGTTCTCACGCCCCCAGCGACGGGCTTCATTGACGTTGTTCCCCTGGTTACCAAACCGCTGACTGCCGAAATAGTTCGGTACGCCAGTCTCAGCAATTGCAGACAAACGTTGCAAAACATCTTCTGTATCAGAGACTTCAGACAAAGTCAGCGTAAAATGATTCCCTTTGAGATCGCCGGGGCGCAATTTTTTGTGATGACGTGTCACCGCCAGAATTTCAATGCTTGGGTATTGCTTCAGAAAGGCATCGAAATCCGGTGCGTCGCCACCAGGCAGATGGACACTCAGCCATTGCTCTGTCACAGCATGACGGTCTTTCAGACCCGCCCAACTGACATCTTTCGATTTCACGCCGCACGCTTTTGCCAGTTCATTGGCCACAAAGCTGGTGTTTTCACCGGTTTTGCGAATCCGCACCATCAAGTGTTCGCCCTGACCAGACAACTCATAACCCAGATCTTCCCGGACCTGAAAATGCTGTGGTTGTGCTTTCAGTTTGGCTTTGGCTTTTGGCACACCATTCAGGTAGGCCAGAGGGGATAACATATCGGACATATTCAGTTTCTACTCATCCGCCATCACGCTTTCATCAGCAACACCACCGCTTCGGTAGCAATGCCTTCTTTACGCCCGGTAAAACCGAGACGTTCCGTCGTGGTGGCCTTTACATTAATATTGCCTGGGTCAGTGCCCAGATCCGCCGCGATGGTGGTCTGCATGGCTTCGATGTGTGGCGCCATCTTCGGAGCCTGGGCGATAATGGTAATGTCGGCATTTCCCAGCACATAACCCTGCGCTTGCACCCGGCGATAGACATCTTTCAGCAGTTCACGACTGTCTGCGCCTTTCCATTTGTCGTCGGTGTCCGGGAAATGGCGGCCGATATCTCCGGCGGCAATCGCACCCAGCAGCGCATCACACAATGCGTGCAGCGCGACGTCACCATCGGAATGAGCAATCAACCCTTGCTCGTACGGGACCGCCACACCACCAATAATCACCGGGCCCGGTCCACCAAATTTATGGACGTCAAAACCGTGACCAATTCGAATCATAACCCTTCCTTACTTACTGAATTTCAATCGCGGCGCAAGTAAAACTCGGCCAGCGCAAGATCTTCGGGCTGGGTAATTTTGATGTTGTCAGCCCGCCCTTTCACCAACGCAGGCTTATAACCCAGCCATTCGAGCGCCGACGCTTCGTCGGTGATCGTCACACCTTGAGCCAGTGCTTTAGCCAGTGCGTCGGTTAATTGCTCAGTATTAAACATTTGTGGCGTCAAAGCGTGCCAAAGCGCCTGCCGTTCCACGGTGTGGTCAATGTTGCATGCCGCGTCCGCGCGTTTCATCGTGTCGCGTACCGGGCTCGCCAGAATGCCGCCCACTTCATGCTGCGCCACCGCGGCTATCAAAGCGTCGAGGTCTGCGTGTGTAATGCACGGCCTGGCCGCATCATGCACCATTACCCATTCAGATAACACGTGGGCCTGAATGTATTTCAGTGCAGACAACACCGAGTCGGCACGCTCACCTCCACCGGAGACCCGCACCACGTCAGGATGCGCTGCAATCGCCAGTGCCGGAAAATACGGGTCGCCATCGGTTACGGCCACCACCACCTTTGAGATTTTAGGATGACTCAGCAGTTTGTGTACGGTGTGTTCCAACACTGTGTGACCGGCAATCGGCAAATACTGTTTTGGCCTATCGGCCTGCATACGGCTGCCGACCCCGGCTGCGGGGACCACGGCGATCACAGAGGCGATGTCTGACATGCTATTTGGTCTCCTCCCCGACGATGCGGTAGAAGGTTTCCCCCTCTTTGATCATTCCCAGCTCGTGGCGGGCACGCTCTTCAATCGCGTCCAGCCCCTGGCGCAAGTCATCGATCTCAGCAAACATTTCAGTATTGCGTGAGTGGAGGCTTTGGTTCACCTGTTCCTGAACTTCGATTTCAGCATTCACGGCTTTAAAGTCAGAAATGCCGTTTTTACCGAGCCACAATTCATATTGCAGCCAGCCGAGCAGCACGATGAGGGTAAGAGCAAAAATTCGCATATCACCTGACATTAACGAGGAAAAGAAAGACTACTTTATACCACAACGCCCGGAGTCAGGCGAGGCGGCACTCAGTAGTCTTTTCACTAATCGTGTCAAGATGTTAACAGGACAGGGTTAACCCATCATCAGAAAGGCGAACAACCCGGCACCCAGCAGAAGGCGATAAATGACAAACGGCATCATTCCCATACGGGCAATCAACTTGAGGAAAAAGTGGATGCACAGGTAAGCACTGATGAACGAGGTCACAATCCCCGTCAGCATGAAGCCAAGGTGAACAGGCGCGCCACTGGTGACCAGATTCATTCCCAGGTAGCCCCCCGCCAGCATGATGATCGGAATGGACATCAAAAAGGAAAAACGGGCCGCCGCTTCACGGGTAAAGCCCAGATACAACGCCGCAGTAATGGTCGCGCCCGAGCGGGAAGTCCCGGGAATGATCGCCAGCGCCTGAGCCAGACCAACAAACAGCGCCGATTTCCAGGTAGCCTGATACTCATCATCGCTTTGCGTCGCGTGTTTGTCGACGTACCACAGCAGTATGCCAAACACGATGGTCGTGGTGGCGATCACCCAAGCACTGCGCAGGTAAGTTTCCACCACATCCTTCATCAGCAGGCCAAAAATACACGCCGGAATGGTCGCCAGTACAATCAACCACGCCAGTTTCGCTTCTTTGCTGCGATCGCCCCGGAAAATGGAAGCGAAGAAAGCGCTTAATAAACTGATGACTTCCTTACGGAAATAGATCACCACCGCCGCCAGCGTACCGACATGGACCGCCACATCAAACGCCAGGCCCTGATCGGCCCAGCCCAGAATCGCCGAAGGCAAAATCAGGTGCGCCGAACTGGAAATTGGCAAAAACTCAGTCAGGCCCTGGATCAGCGCCAGCATAAAGGCTTCATAATAACTCATGAGATACTCAAAAAAGGTCAGGATTGAACCACAGCTCAATCTGGGTTAACGATTGAAAAGAAGGCATTGTCTGCCACAACGCCGCGATGGTGCGGCCATCTCCCGGCACGACCCGTTGCGGACACAACTCATACAGCGGTTGCAGTACAAAAGGGTATTTGTAAATGTCGCTGCGGGGAATTTCCGGTTGCGTGTCCGACACCATCTCACCGAATAAGATGATGTCCAGATCGAGCGTCCGGTCTTCCAGTTTACCGGCGTCGGGCCGGCGTCCCCACTTTAGCTCTATGTTACGCAGCGCCTGTGAAAATTGCGTGAAAGTCAGCTCCGTTTTTAGCTCGATCACCAGATTATAAAATGGGTGGCTGTCGAATCCGAGTGCATCACACTCATACACCTGAGACAAACGCAGTTGCTGGCCAAGTTGCGATAACTCACGTACCGCCGCTTCGACGTGTTTGCGTCGTTCAAGGTTGGTACCGACACCGATGTAACTGGTGATCACATCTGGCCCCGCTCAATGACGACACCCACACCTTTAGCCTGAGGTACGGCGCCAGGTTTGGTCAGACGAATGCGGACGCCCGCGACAGCAAAACGGGTCATGATCAGTGCCGCCACTTCTTCCGCGACACGTTCCACCAGCAGGAAACGACCATTTTCAATATGCGACAGAACTGCCTGACTGACCTGAGCATAATCCAGAGCATCCGCCACATCATCGCTGTGACCCGCCGGGCGGTTGTCGTGTGCCATTTCGATATCCAGCACCAGCTTCTGCTTAATTTCCTGCTCCCAGTCGTATACACCGATCGTGGTGATCACTTCTAACTGCTCAATAAACACTTTATCCATGGTGATAGCCATTTCCTTCAGAGGTCGGATACCCAAACTAAAACAAAACACATATCATTAAAAACTCAGCTTCTGCTCACACATCCGCCAACGGGTTCGGTAGTTTGAGTCAAATTTTCGCGATATGATAGCAACATAGAGCATACGTTTCAGCCATTAAGAGTATCCATGACACCACTCGCCCTCATCCTGATCATTTCTGCCTACTTACTGGGGTCGATCTCGAGTGCCGTGCTGATCTGCCGGGTACTGCGCCTGCCGGACCCTCGCAGCGCCGGATCCCAGAACCCCGGTGCCACGAACGTGCTGCGCATTGGTAGTAAACAAGCAGCGGTAGCGGTGCTGGTGTGTGACATGTTGAAAGGCACCATTCCGGTGTGGGGCGGCTATTTTCTCGATATTGATCCGATCATTCTCGGGGTGGTGGCCATTGCGGCCTGTCTCGGACATATGTATCCGATTTTCTTCCATTTTAAAGGAGGAAAAGGAGTGGCGACGGCGCTGGGCGCAATTGCTCCGATTGGCTGGGACCTGACGTTATTGATCATAGCAACCTGGCTGGTGATCGCACTGATCTTCCGCTACTCCTCGCTGGCCGCACTGATCACGGTACTGCTGGCGCCCTTATATACCTGGCTGATCAAACCACAATATACCCTGCCGGTTGCCATGTTGTGCTGCCTGATCGTGTTTCGACATCACCAGAACATCCGCCGTCTGTTCGATGGCACCGAGCCCAAAGTCGGCGAAAAGAAAGACATAAAAAAGACCTCCTGAGAGGTCTTTCGATTAAGCGTGCTCGGCAAGAAAGCGCTCCAGCATCTGTGTCACGTACTGCGGCTGCTCCAGATTACTGATGTGTCCCGCTGCGGGAATTTGCACCAGCTCACTGCCCGCGATGCAATCTTGCATCAGGAACGACTCCAGTACCGGACGCGGGGTGTCTTCCTCACCCACGGCGATCAAAACCGGCAACGCCAATGTTTCCAGCTCTTCGATCAGATCGCGACGACCAAACACCATGCGGCCGATACGTGCGATTTCCACGGCATCTTGCCCTTTGATCGCCGAAAGCTGAGCCGCAAATTTGTTCACTAATTGCGGAGAGTTCTGCGCCGCGTTACGGGCAAAGAACATTGGTACCACCGCATCGACGATCGGTGCGGGTACCATCTGCGCCATGCTGATGGCTTCCAGCATCGCAAAGTATTTTTGGTGAGTCACCTCCGGCTCCAGACCGACAAAGGTGTCCATCATCACCAGCCCCGTCACTCGTCCGGGCGCCATCAGCGCCAGCTCCGTGCCCCACATGCCGCCGACCGACAGCCCGACAACCGCAAACTGTGCCACATCGAGATGATCCATCAGCGCCAGCATATCGGCCGCAATGTCCTGCAATGAACGGGTTTTCTGTGGCGCCGGATCGGATTCACCGTGCGCCCAAAGATCCGGCACAATACAGCGATATGACTGACTGAGCGCTTCAATCTGTGGTGCCCACATCTGGTGATCCCACAAGTAGCTGTGACCCAGCAGCAAAACAGGTCCCTGCCCCACATCCAGATAAGCGAGCTGTTGTCCATCTATGGTAAATTTTTTCATCATGACAGTGTCCATCAAAGGTATTGTTGTAATTTTTGTCGTTATCCTATCATCATTACTATCAATCACCACTCGGAGCTGTCGCCAGACGCAGCGATAAAAAAACGGCCGCACAGGGCGACCGCTTTTTCATACCTGGCAAATCAGGCAATCGGTTCCAACTGGTCAATCGGCCAGCGCGGCGTCGCCTGTACCGACAGGTCAGCCACTTCGCCATTTTTCAGACGCTGCATGCCAGCGTAAGCAATCATGGCGCCATTATCGGTACAAAATTCGGTGCGCGGATAATAGACTTCACCGCCGATTTTGTTCGCCAGTTTTTCCAGCTCAGCACGCAAACGCTTATTCGCGCTCACACCGCCGGCTATCACGATACGCTTCATGCCTGTCTGCTCCAGTGCGCGGCGACATTTGATCGCCAGCGTCTCACAGACGGCCTCTTCAAACGCGTACGCAATATCCGCTCGGGTCTGCTCATCGTCATCGTTGGCTGCAATGGTGTTGGCGGTGAAAGTTTTCAACCCGGAAAAACTCATGTCCAGTCCCGGGCGATCAGTCATCGGTCGCGGAAACTTAAAGCGCCCCGGCGTGCCCTTCTCCGCCAGCTTCGACAGCAGCGGTCCACCCGGGTAATCCAGCCCCATCAGTTTCGCGGTCTTATCAAACGCTTCACCAGCGGCATCATCAATCGACTCGCCAAGAATCTTGTACTCACCGATGCCTCTCACTTCGACCATCATCGAGTGGCCACCAGACACCAGCACCGCAACAAACGGGAACGGCGGAACGTTATCTTCCAGCATTGGCGCCAGCAGGTGGCCTTCCATATGGTGGACCGGTACAGCCGGCACATTCCAGGCATACGCAATACTGCGCCCGATGGTCGCGCCCACCAGCAATGCGCCCACCAATCCCGGGCCAGCGGTGTAGGCAACGCCGTCAATGTCCGCGGGGGTCAGGTTGGCTTCAGCCATCGCCGCTTTGATCAGCGGAATGGTCTTTTTCACGTGATCGCGCGAGGCCAGTTCCGGTACCACACCACCGTAGTCGGCATGCAGTTTTACCTGACTGTACAACTTGTGCGCCAACAGGCCTTTTTCATCGTCATAGATAGCGATTCCCGTTTCATCACAGGAGGTTTCAATGCCAATAATGCGCATATTTTTCTCGGTACACCCGTATCCACAATCAAAATTTGGCGCAATCTTACCTCGCCTTGGCTTTTCAAACAAATTTTGTACAGACAATAGGCAATAAAAGGCTTTACAATGGCTATGTGATCGGATTAAAATTCCGCACCATTTTTGATCAAGCTGGTTAGCGTCCAAGCAATTCATGTTTGACTGTTATAGGCCAGCATTAACGAATAACCCCTGAGGTGAAAGGCATATGCCAGTAGTTAAAGTACGTGAAAACGAACCGTTCGACGTAGCTCTGCGTCGTTTCAAGCGCTCTTGCGAAAAAGCAGGTATCCTTTCTGAAGTGCGTCGTCGTGAGCACTACGAAAAACCAACTACCGTTCGCAAACGCGCTAAAGCAGCAGCTCAAAAGCGTCACGCTAAGAAGCTAGCTCGCGAAAACGCTCGTCGCGTTCGCCTGTACTAATAACTTAATTCAGTAAAGGAATTGAGTTATGGCTCTGATTGACACACTCAAAGAAGAGCAAAAATTAGCGATGAAAGCCAGGGACAAAACGCGCCTTGGCACTATTCGTTTGGCTCTGTCGGCCATTAAACAACGTGAAGTTGACGAACAGATCACTCTGGGCGACGACGATATTCTCGCTGTGCTGACAAAAATGGTCAAACAACGTCGCGACTCTGTTACGCAGTATGAAGCTGCAGGTCGTCAAGACTTGGCAGACGCTGAGCAAGCGGAAATCGTTGTCCTTGAGGAATTTATGCCTCAACCACTGAACGAAGATGAAGTCGCAGCACTGATTGACAGTGCTATCACCGAATCTGGCGCAGCGGGCATGCAAGACATGGGGAAAGTGATGGCCGTGCTCAAGCCGCAAATTCAAGGGCGTGCAGACATGGGGAAAGTGAGTGGTTTAGTTCGCGCTAAACTCGCTTAAACCAACCCCATTTGCAGCAAGCCGTGCTATCCACTGGAACGCACGGCTTGTTTGTATCTATCCTATCTACATTGAGGCTTTCTATTCGGTTTTATGGCAGGACACATCCCTCGCAGCTTTATTGATGACCTCCTTGCTCGGCTTGATATTGTCGATATCATTGACGCACGCGTAAAACTGAAGAAAAAAGGCAAAAACTACAGCGCTTGTTGCCCGTTCCACAACGAAAAGACCCCGTCTTTCAGCGTCAGCCAGGAAAAGCAGTTCTATCACTGTTTTGGCTGCGGTGCACACGGCAATGCCATCGATTTTATGATGGAATTCGAGCGGCTGGAATTTCCTGAAGCCATTGAAGAACTGGCCTCTTTTCTTGGCCTGGATGTGCCACGGGAACAGCGCAGCGGCAGCAATTTCAATCAGCAGCCACGCGCCAACAGCGAACAAAAACGCAGCCTCTATGATTTGATGGGCAGTATTGCTCAGTTCTATCGTGATCAGCTCAAGCTCTCGTCCAGTAAGGTAGCCATCGAATACCTCAAGGGCCGCGGCTTATCCGGTGAAATTGTGCAGAAGTTTGGTATCGGCTATGTCCCCGACGAGTGGGACAGCGTGCGCAAGAACTTTGCCCGCGGCCGCGATGCAGAAGAGATGCTGACCTCAGCGGGTATGCTGGTTGAGAACGACAACGGCCATCGCTATGACCGTTTCCGCGGGCGGATCATGTTCCCAATCCGCGATCGACGTGGCCGCGTGATCGGCTTTGGAGGCCGGGTGCTCGGCGAAGGCACCCCCAAATATCTCAACTCTCCGGAAACGCCGATCTTTCACAAAGGCAAAGAGCTTTACGGCCTGTACGAAGTGTTGCAGGCGTACCGAGAGCCGCCGCAGATACTGGTCACTGAAGGCTATATGGATGTGGTGGCACTGGCACAATACGGAGTGGATTACTCCGTGGCGTCTCTGGGGACATCCACAACCGGCGACCACCTGCAAGTGCTGTTTCGCCAGACCAGTGCCGTGATCTGCTGTTACGACGGCGACAACGCGGGTCGTCAGGCTGCCTGGCGCGCGTTGGAAAATGCTCTACCCTATTTGAACGGGAACAAAACTCTTAAGTTTATGTTCCTGCCGGATAAAGAGGATCCCGATTCATTTATCCGCCAGAACGGCACCGAAGCATTTGAGCAGCATGTCCAGCAGGCCACGCCGTTTTCTGACTTTCTGTTCAGTGGCTTAATGGAAAAAGTGGTCGACAACAGCAGCCGAGAAGGTCGCTTTCGGGTGGTCCATCTGGCCGAACCGCTCATCAACTCGGTACGAGATGAGTCATTAAAGCTATATTTATGGGAAGAGCTATCGCTGCGAACCGGCCTGAGCTCTGACGCGATTCAGTCTAGCTTGAACAAAAAAAGCACCAGTGAGGCCGCGGCACGTCCCCAGCCTCATAAAGAGATCAAGCGCACACCGATGCGAGAAGTGATCGCTTTGCTTATTCAGAATCCAAGCTATGCTGAAATGGTACCGGACCTGTCCAGTGTCCGGGGATTGGCGTTGCCTGGTTTGGGTTTATTGGTGGAAGTACTTGATTATTGTCAGTCCCACCCCCATATCAACACCGGCCAGTTGCTTGAACACTGGCGTAATAACAAAAATGAGGCGCTTCTGTCTCGTCTTGCCAGCTGGGAGATCCCGCTCGCTGAAGACAATCAAGAAGATATATTTTTAGACTCATTGGACAAAATACTTGCTCAGTGCGTTGAAAAACAAATTGAAAACCTGCAGGCCAAAGCAAGAAGTGTCGGTTTATCAGCCGAAGAGAAAAGGGAGCTGCTAGCCTTAATGCTAGATTTGAAAGCGTAACCCTGTTTGATTAGTCAGCAATGAATAAATTTGTTAGTATTCGTGGTTTGCATTTCGCATACTAATTCCTTCACCAGATACGAAGTTGGATACCGTCTATGGATCAAAATCCGCAGTCACAGCTAAAACAACTTGTCATTAAGGGCAAGGAACAAGGCTATCTGACCTATGCCGAAGTTAACGATCACCTGCCCGCAGAAATCGTCGATTCCGAGCAGGTAGAAGACATTATTCAGATGATTAATGACATGGGTATTAAGGTAGTGGAAACCGCTCCTGATGCCGATGACCTTGCTCTTAGCGATGACAACAACATCACCGACGAAGACGCTGCCGAAGCGGCCGCGGCTGCACTATCCAGTGTAGAGAACGAAATCGGCCGTACCACCGACCCGGTGCGCATGTACATGCGCGAAATGGGTACGGTAGAACTGCTGACTCGTGAAGGTGAAATCGATATCGCGAAGCGTATTGAAGATGGTATCAACCAGGTTCAGAACGCTGTCGCAGAATACCCAGGTACGATTCCATACATTCTGGAACAGTTCGACAAAGTTCAAGCCGAAGAACTGCGCTTGACCGACCTGATCACCGGCTTCGTAGATCCAAACGATGAAGAGACCAGCGCCCCAACGGCCACTCACATCGGTTCGGAACTGGCAGAAAAAGAACTGGCGGACGAAGACGACGAAGATCTCGACGAAGACGAAGATGAAGACAAGGAAGATGACGACTCTTCTGAAGAAGAAGATACCGGCATCGACCCTGAGTTGGCGCTTGAGAAATTCACCGATCTGCGCAACACCTTCCAGAACTACCGTCTGGCAGTAAACGAACACGGTCGTGAAAGCAACAAAGCCAGCGAAGCGCACGCACTGGTTATCGACGTATTCAAAGAATTCCGTCTGACACCAAAACAGTTTGACTACCTGGTGGAAGAACTGCGTACCGCTATGGATCGCGTACGCACGCAAGAGCGCCTGATCATGCGCTCGACGGTTGAATACGGCAAAATGCCGAAGAAATCTTTCATTGCTCTGTTTACCGGCAATGAATCCAGCGAAGCCTGGTTGGATGAAGTTCTGTCTTCAGACAAACCTTACGCTGAAAAGATCAAACGCAGCGAAGACGACATCCGTCGCTCTATCCTGAAGCTGAAAGCGATCGAAGAAGAAACGTCACTGACGGTTCAGAACATCAAAGACATCAGCCGCCGTATGTCTATCGGTGAAGCCAAAGCTCGCCGCGCAAAGAAAGAGATGGTGGAAGCCAACTTGCGTCTGGTTATTTCGATTGCTAAGAAATACACCAACCGCGGTCTGCAATTCCTGGATCTGATCCAGGAAGGTAACATAGGTCTGATGAAAGCGGTCGACAAATTTGAATACCGTCGTGGTTACAAATTCTCGACCTACGCGACCTGGTGGATCCGTCAGGCGATCACTCGTTCAATCGCTGACCAAGCTCGTACGATCCGTATTCCGGTTCACATGATCGAAACGATCAACAAGCTCAACCGTATCTCGCGTCAAATGCTGCAAGAGATGGGCCGTGAGCCGTTACCGGAAGAGCTGGCAGAGCGCATGCAAATGCCGGAAGACAAGATCCGTAAAGTACTGAAAATTGCCAAAGAGCCAATCTCAATGGAGACACCAATCGGTGACGACGAAGATTCGCATCTGGGTGATTTCATCGAGGACACCACGCTGGAACTGCCGCTGGATTCTGCGACTTCTACCAGCCTGAAAGTGGCGACTCGTGACGTACTGGCAGGCCTGACGCCTCGTGAAGCGAAAGTACTGCGTATGCGCTTTGGTATCGACATGAATACCGACCACACTTTGGAAGAGGTTGGTAAGCAGTTCGACGTTACCCGTGAGCGTATTCGTCAGATCGAAGCCAAAGCACTGCGTAAGCTTCGTCATCCAAGCCGCTCAGAAACTCTGCGCAGCTTCCTGGACGAGTAATCGACCAAGCATGAAAAAAGGTGAGCAATGGCTCACCTTTTTTGTTACCGGACGTTCTAAGTGGATAAAAACTAAGCGCAATTGGTAATATCTGCGGCTAGACACCCCGGCAAGCTTCCCCTATAATCGTTGTCCTAATTTGGCCCCTTAGCTCAGTGGTTAGAGCAGTCGACTCATAATCGATTGGTCCGCAGTTCAAGTCTGCGAGGGGCCACCATATTGCAGAAGGCTCGTAGAGAAATCTACGGGCCTTTGTTTTTCTGGCCTTCCGTATTCAGCTCCTTTTTCCTCAACAGTGATGACTTCCGGTATGCTCTGGTCGATTAATGCCAGTTATCCATCTCAATATGAGATAAATATCGAGTTCCATCTCGGGAAGGACACCCATGATCCAAAAGCTCCCAGAACTCACCGCTCATAACCTGTGCTCGATGACGCTTTGACTATACTCAAAACTCATCTTGTGTACGGGAAGCGCTATGGACCAAACCCACACTCCGGCAACGGGCGCGTATCTGCTTAGCCTTGGGATCATCACTCTATTGTGCGGGTATCTGTACTACCTGATGGAGTGGCTGTTTTTCTACTTTCGTCCGTCGATGTTCAGCTATCTTGATGTGATACACAGTGTCGCGGTTGCGCTGGTAGCGCCATTGCCCTTAGTGGTGATAGGCGTTATGGACGTATTGCTGCTGACTGTGCTTATGCTGCGCGCACCGGGGACTATCCCGCTGATTAGGTTGCCGCTAAGACACATCGCCCTGTTGATTCCCGGCTTGATTCTCGCCTGTACCACTTTTCTACTGATCGATAATTTTACCTATACCCTGCTTCGCTTTGCCTCACCATCGGCAAACAGCCTATTAGTTAAATCAGTGTATTGGCTGCTTTTTATTGGTTTAGTAGGTTATTTTGTGCGCCGCCTGATGTCAGCCATGTCGTATCTGGCCACGCACATCGCGCTGCAGCGTCAACTCAGCACAACCTGCGCCGTGCTTCTGAGCCTCTCCTTGGTGATGGTGTGGCTGTCTTATCAGTCACCACAAGTTATTGCACATATACCGGCTCAAAGTGCGGTGCAGGTGCAACCCGAATCACCGCCTAATATTATTGTGTTCAGCGCTGATGGCGTGAACAGCAATCATGTTTCGGTGTACGGTTACGCGCGCCAAACCACACCGTTTTTAGAGCAGATCGCCAACGAGAGCATGGTGTTTCATCATCACTGGACCAACTCCGCCAAAACCACCGGCGCCATGGGAGCGATGCTGAGCGGTAAATACCCGACTCGAACCCGGGTGATCTTCCGCCCGGATACGTTTCGCGGTCAGGACATGTACCAGCACCTGCCGGGGTTGCTGAAACAGGCGGGATATTTCAACATCGATATCACCCTGCGCTATTACGTTGATCCGGTGGATCTCAAGATCAGAAACGGTTTTGATTACGCCAATCGCCGCCGCGTCTCTTCGCGCCATAACGACATTCGGGAGGTTATTGTTCAGCGCTGGCCAGACTGTGTGCAGTTCTGGGAGGAAACCTGGCAACGCCTCTATCAGCGGTTAGCTCATCTGACGGGCCATGCGCCAATGGCATACCCACATCAACTGGTTAGTGGTGGCTTGGACATTCCCAAAGGATTCAGCGATCGCGATCGGGTCAACCAACTCAAAACCCACATCGCCACCGCACCACGTCCATATTTTGCTAATGTTCACCTGCTCGGCCCACACGGTAATAAATTTGCCTATGAAACCCCGGTGTTTACCGACACCAAACATCAGCCCCAAATGTGGATGCTCGATCACTACGACAACGCGATTCGTCAGTGGGATACGTATGCTCAAGAAATCTATCAGTTGTTGATTGAACGGGGCGAACTGGACAACACCATACTGATTTTCACCAGCGATCACGGTATCGGCCACAGCATTGATCAAACGCTGCCTTTGTTGATCCGCTTTCCACATCGCGAGCCAAACGGAGTGGTCGTACAGCCTTCGCAACGGGTAGATATCGCCCCAACCCTGCTGGGTTACTTGTCGCTGCCCATTCCGGAGTGGATGGACGGTCAGGATCTCTTAGCCACCAGCAGAGTGCCTAAGCCCATTTTTATCGCCACATCACCGGATGAGCAGATCGTGGGAATGGGAGAATGGAAATCGGCGGCCAGTGTCCGTGCCCCTTTTTATACCTTGGGGACTTTGTCGATGGCGCTGTGCGGTCGGCTTTACTCGCTCAATCTCAATCAGCCCGAGGCCGTTGCGCTGACACACACCTTGGTACACCCACCCGATAACCGCTGTGGTCAGCGTGCTCTGAGCCAGCAACAGGCCTATCAGATGTTAACCCGACACCTGAGTGAGATGGGCTATGATGTCTCGATGCTGCCAGCACAGCTGAATTAAGACAGTTTCGTCAGACAGTAAAGCGTGCGACAAGAGTGAGGAACTTGGTCTTTGGCTTCAATGGTAAAATAGCCGGCCAGTGCCGCTTCAAACCCCGCCTGATGGTATTGTGGGAAGACGTCTTTGCGGCTCGCCAGTAAACGCTGTACCTGGGAGTCTTCCTTGGGGACAAACTCTATGATCACTTGTTGACGGCTGATGTGATGCAGTAGCCTGACGATGTGTTCAAGCGGCGTGTTGTTGCTGATCGCCAGGTGATGGATCAACGCCAGGGCAATCACCACATCAAACGCACCGCGCGATACAAACGAGCTTCGCTCGCCGTTCGCCCAGCCGATGGCGGCCGACGGATTAAACAGATCCAACACCAGTGGCAGAATATGACTCTCTCCGGACTCACGAACTTGCTGATAGTTGTGCTCGACGGCCACTTCGTCGATATCAAACGCCACCACCTGCTCGGAGTAACGGCTGGCTAAGCGACTGAACCGACCTGAGTTGGCGCCAATGTCCGCGAGCAGAGAGGCTGGCGTACCACGCTGGCTAAGATAGCCCTCGACCAAAGCGATTTTGCCCTGCATCGCTGCGTCCTGATAATTAGTGTGCTGATAATACTCCCCCCACTCAGACGAAGGCGTATGCCAGTGCAGCGATGCAATGTAAGTTCTCAGCCCCTTGAGCATGGCGCGCAGTTTGTCCACCTTCATTGCATCTGCCCCTTTCAGCGCGGCTTGCGTCTGATGCGCCTTGTCACCGTAACGGGTTTGCATTTTCGCGTGCAGATGAATATGGGACAGCATATTGAAGCTTAGCCAGGTGCGTTTGGGCAACAGTCGACTCGTCAGATCAAGTGGCACCCCATCAATATACAGCTCAGCCAGTTTTCCCAACCGGTGGTCGCAATGTGCTTTGAGAGCCAGCGGCGCCAAAAAGTGCTGACAAAACTGGCGATAGGCCACCCATGTGCCCTGTTCATAAGGCTCAAAGGACAAGGTATCAATGAAAATTGGCCTTCCCTGATGAAACTGGACGTTAAACGCACTGGCGTCTTTCAAACTAAACCCGTAGTCCAGTGCAAGCAACTGAATGTCGAGTGTCAACAACGCCGCGTCTTTAAGTTGGCCAAAGCACCATTCATACGGATACGAAATGTAGGGAATACGCTCTGGCTTCAGGATTTTGTGTGCCAGATCAGAGCGATAACCGTCCAGTCGCTGCTCGCGATGGCGGACCAGATAGTTGCGCTCCGTCAGAGCCTGATGCAGGCCACTATCCAGATAAGCATCAAAGGCATTGGCAAAGCATTGGTTCACCTGACGATACAGCGTCCCTTGATAGCGAAACACAAAACCACTGCTGTCACGGAAAGAAGAGTCATCCACTTCAATATTCTGCATAGTTCATCGTCACTTAAGGTCACTCAGAGCTGGAATACTCATAACTATAGCCTAATCTGCATTTGCTGAATGAACGCCGCCTGACTACAGTTGAACTAATCTCTTTTTTATCAATAATCAGATAGGGAGTGTTTTATGCTTTCCCGCACGCACCACAAACTGGGCTTAGTGGCCTTGACCCTGATGGCAAGTTTTCCGGCACAAGCGTATCTGGATCCCGGTACGGGCAGCGTGATCCTGCAAGCGATTATCGCGACGGTCGTCGCGGGTCTTGCGACTATGCGTTTATGGTGGGATAAACTGCTGAACCTGTTTTCAAGCCGTAAAGACCCGTCAGCAGACGACAACGACAATGCGCAGCCCACATCAAAGCACGACCATAAAGAACCATAAAAAAGCCCGCGACATCATTCGGCGGGCTTGGCTCACATTCTCAGCTTAGCTGTAGTGCTTTCACACAGTTTCGTCCACTGGCCTTGGCTTCATACAGCAGTTTGTCGGCCTGATTACACAGCGCCTCAAACTCCATGTCCACCTGATGGGTCGTCAATACACCGAAGCTCGACGTGACATTGACGGCTTGTTCGCTCTCAGTCACGAATCCTTGTTGAGCCACCGCCTCACGCAGGCGTTCTGCTAACGCCACGGATTCTTCCAGATCGGTTTTTGGCAGCACCACAACGAACTCTTCTCCGCCGAGGCGCGCGACAATATCGCTGTCTCGCACCGACGATTCCAGTACTTTAGCCACACCAGTCAAAACCACGTCGCCAAACACGTGTCCGTAGGTATCGTTCACCTGCTTGAAGTGGTCGACATCGATCATCACCATCGTGATGGGCCCCGTTTCCGGTTTTCTCACCACCACTTTTTTGTCCAGTTTACGTTCCAGCCACTTGTTGAGCTGTGCATAACCTGACTGGACGCGTTTCCATTGCTGACGTAAGTGGTACGTCACTTTACCCGGAAGCGATTGTGGTTTCACTTCCGGCTTAGGTGCAGCCTGTTCCGTGATCGGCTGCATAAACCACTCTTCCAGGAAACGACGGTTGAACAAACCGGTCAGCGTGTCCGTTTTCGCTAAACGACGCATGCGGATACGCGAACGGTTGACGGCCAGGAACACGACTGCCAGCAATAGGATCACAGCCAACAGTGCAATCACAATTTCCCCCAGCAAGTAGAAAGTCCGGCGATTGTTCTCCAGTTCCATCCGTTGCAAAACGTTATTCCAGTTCAGATCCTGGTTCTCATATTCCAGTCGCTCCAGCTCAAACAGGATCTGCTGACGCTCGAGTTTTTCCATCTCGCGATCGTTGCTGAACTGAATGAATTTATTGTGATACTGACCATAAGACTGATACGCCTGCTGAAAGTTGTTCGCGCCAGCATAGGCCTGGGCTGCCACTTTGAGCAGCTCCAGTTGCTGCTGCTGAATGTGCGGGCTCTTGATAATCTCCGGCAGCATTGGCGTGATCATAGCCAGCAACTCGTCAAACTTCTTCTGCTCCAGCATATACTGCGCTTGCAGCAACCTGAAAGTCGCCAGATAGGCACTCGACGTTTCACGATACTGGAGATTTTCCGCCAGTCTCAGGTGGCGCAGCATGTTCCGGTCATTATCGGTCTCGCGGTACAGAGAAGCCAGTTCCAGGTTGATGCGAAAACGAAAACGGCCATCGCCGATGATCTGCGCCAGTTTGAGCGCGTCCTGATAGGCGTCAATCGCTTTATCATACTGGAACTGCGCTTTGTGCAATTTGGCAATGGTCAGCACACTGAGCAACTCATTGAACGACATACGCCGCTCTTTGAAATAGCGGTACGCCTGGTTCAGCACCGTTTCCGAGCGGCCATAACCCTGAATTTTGACCAGTACATCACCCAGCCCTAATGCAGCACGCTCTACCTGTCCTTGTACACCGGAAGACTCTGCCGCCTCAAGCGAGGACATGATCGCTGCATAGGACTTTTTAAAATCCCCCTGAACTTCGTAGTAGCGCCCTTTGACCAACAGCACTTCCGATTCCAGCTGCTTATCACCATTCGCACGTGACGTTTTCAGTAGCGTATCCAATGAAGAGACGGCTTCGTTGATGTCGTTTTTGCCCATCATCGCCTGAATCTGATGCAACTCAAGCAATAGGTGTTCACGGCTCTGTTTTGGCGCCAGGCTCAGCCCTTTCTTTGCCGCCGCTGAACTCTCCTTTTGTCGCCCCAGCAGTTCCAGTACCGTCGATTTGGCCAGGTAGTAACGCACCAGCAACTCTCTCGGCTGGTTTTGCAGTAGTGAGTCTTCTTCCAACTGCTCAATTTGCGCCAGCGATTTTTGCGGCAAGGCGTAAACCTGACGCTCGATGCCTTCCAGAGACTGGAGGAATTTGTCTTTTGGCTCTGCACCCGCAGCCTGGATCTGGAACGAACACAGCAATGTCCAGAAGAGCAGAGGTGCAATCATAAGTTTATGAAATTGCAACATTATTACTATTCCCTAGATGGGTAAATACTTCAGTGTGGCGGGAAATTATGATTATTATTAAGTGAGCGGATCGGCTCGGAGCCGATCCGAAAATGCTTTCCCGAACAGATTGGGCTGCATAATAAATCACCGACTTTGTCCGGCGAAATCGTTTTGCTCCACAATCCAGCCAATGCGGGCAATTTTTAATCAATTACGAAAAAAGTCTTATCTTTGCTACAAAAATAGCGTCTCAGCACTAATCCACGTCACCTCGCTTGGCCGAAACTCAATCATTCAGGTAGTAACTGACGGTGGAAACCACCCGGACTTTTTTGATATAGGGAGTATTGCTGTCACGGCTGACGATCGAAAACTGTCCTTGCGAAGCGCGCTTGATTTTGCCGAGCGAACTTTGCGAATCACGGGCAAATTTCTGCGCGACTTCACGCGCGTTTTTCGTGGCTTCTTCCACCATGTCAGGCTTGATTTTGTTCAGGCCATTGAAACTGTATTCGATGGGATTGCTGTACGGATCCTGGTTGAACACAATCCCCTGTTTACCCAGTTCCCCCAGTTTAGTGATAGCCTGACGCACTAAGTCCACCTGCTGGCTGTAAACCGTCATGGTTTGAGAAGCGAGATAGCGGAATTCAATACTACTCTCGCCACCGTACTGCTGAGCTTTTTTGTCGATCACCGTCGGTGAAGAGAACGAAATACCGGTTTTGTCGATCCCCTGCAACACCAGAAATGCGTTGATGGCCTGTGACTGTTTGTCGAGGGTAGCGAAAAGTTCAGGCAGATCATTTCCAGCAACGGAAAATTGAATCGGCCAGATGACAGTGTCGGCCGGATACTCCTTTTCGGCCAGCCCTTTAACGGTCACGATACGTTCAAAACCACGGTAACTTAACGCCGTCTGTTGAACAAAGTAGCCCAGAACCGCCAAACCTAAGATCAAGCTGATGCCAAGGATAAGAGCGGTGCGGTTGTCTGTTGCTTTCATAATAGAACTCCTGATTCAACCTCATCATTTATACAACCGATTCCATAGATGATCCACTGCTCACCCAAGATATGATTTGATGACACTGTGTGCGATCAAAAAACGGGAACCGATCCGGTTCCCGTTATTCCAGAGCAACATTAAGCAAAGGTTCAATTGACTTGTTATTGTGCGTGTACCCGCAAAATCTAAGCTAGCAGGTATACTTTCAGTACGGTATGAAATTAGTACATTTTGTGAGCGACACGTAATTTAAAGGCGCACCGGCCTGGCTGTTACATATTAATTCAGTTTGATATCTCAGGCCGTAACGCATGTTCATCAAATCGTCACTTTTCTATCATGCTTTTCTCATCAAACTGAAGCCTGACTGACATCTAATCGCCATAAGATTCTCTGCAGAGTACATCAAACTGAGGTCATTATGGATATCACCAGCCCTTTTCGTCTGCCAAGGAAAACGCCGTTTGGTTGGGGAGAAAACATCGCTGAATGGGCAACCGGATTGAGCAAGCTCGACAAATTTTACGCTCAGCGGCCAGCCGGTAGCGACACCCGGGCATTCCTGCGTTTTACGCTCGATGTGCTAGGCATCGATTATCAGATCACGCGCGGCAGTCTGGATAAAATTCCCACCTCAGGGGCCACGATTGTGGTTGCCAATCATCCACTTGGTTGTGTCGAAGGTGTGATCCTCGCGGAATTGCTGTTGATGCTCCGCGACGACGTACAGATCCTTGCTAATCAATATCTTAAAACCGTTCCCGAACTGGACAAACTGTTCATTGGTGTGGATGTCTTTGATGGCGAATACGCCCACCGAGCCAACATGAAAGCGCTGCGCTACGCCAACAAACACCTTGAACAAGGTGGATTACTGCTGATGTTCCCGGCTGGCGAAGTGTCGCATCTGGTTGACCGCAAAGCCCAGAAACTGGAAGACAAAGAGTGGAGCCGCTCTGTCAGCGCACTGATTCGTAAACACAAAGCCACTACGGTTCCCGTATTCATTAACGGCCAGAACTCGCAACGCTTTTACATGGCCGGGAAAATCCACCCGTTGCTGCGTACCCTGATGCTCGGACGTGAGCTGCTCAACAAACAATCTCAACCAATCGGGATCGCCGTCGGCGACGCCATCAAGTACAAAGAGGTTAATGGCCTGAGTGATACCCAGGTCGTCAATTACCTGCGCCTGAATACCTACCTGCTCCAGCCCGCCCCGGTGAACAGCACACAAACGGTCGAAGCATCGCCGCCACACCCCGTCGCGCCGGCGTTAGCCACCGAAGCCTGGTTGGAGGATATCCATAATCTCCCAGCGGAACACCACCTGCTGAGCAGCAACGAATTTGACGTTTACTGCACCAGTACCGCACATATTCCTTCTCTGTTGCATGAGATCGGGCGCCTGCGTGAGCTGAATTTCCGAGCGGTCGGTGAAGGCACCGGGCTGGCGCTCGACCTGGATGAATTCGATGAGGATTATCTGCATCTGTTTGTCTGGGATCGCGACAAACAGTGTCTGGTTGGCGCTTATCGCCTCGGTTTGGTTGAACAGGTGTCCGCCAAGCGAGGTCTGGATGGTCTCTACTCACGCACCTTATTCCACTACGATCAGCGGTTTCTGAATAAAATGGGGACGGCGGTTGAAATGGGCCGCTCCGTGGTTGCGGCTGAGTACCAGCGCAGCATGAGTGCCCTGTTGCTGCTGTGGAAAGGCATAGCGACATACGTCTCACGCCACCCAAACATTACCCACCTGTTCGGGCCGGTCAGCATCAGTAATGATTACAGTCAGCAAGCCCGTCAACTGCTGGCTCAGACCATGACCTTGCATCATTACGATGCCGACAGTGCCCACTACGTTGAAGCCTCTAACCCACTGCCGAGTCATGCCAGCTCATGGAACACCAGTTTACTGACGGCGCTTGGCGACTTGCAGCTTCTGTCTCGGGTCATTGCCCGCATTGATGACGGCAAAGGCGTCCCTGTACTGCTGCGTCAATATCTGGGTCTGAACGGTAAACTGGTGTGTTTCAATGTCGATCCTGCGTTCAACAATGCGCTCGACGGACTGATTGTGGTTGATCTTCGCACCGTCGCCGAGAAAACACTCGCCCGCTATATGGGGCCACTGGCCGCATCGGAGTACCTCAGCCAGCACGCCCGCTGAACCGCTTAAAGAAAGCCACCCAGTTCGGGTGGCTTGTAACTCGAGTGACGCCAACTTTAGCACCAAGATCGCCAGTTCCCGCCAAATTCTTCATCAGTATTCTAAGTATCATCAGCATTCTGCTGACCGGTCACTTATATCGGAAACATCGTCTCGCTCAGCGAGGACAACTCTGAAGACAACGCCATCAATACGTTCGAAACGCCGATATGGCGGTTTTAATTCTATCAATGAGCTTTTCACTGGCAGCTTAGCGAAAAAGAAGAGCAAATAAGTGCATATAACTAGAGTATGAATCCGCCGTTTGCGGGTACAATTTGGGCCTATTTTTTGCTCATATTCAGTTGTTATGTCTCTAAAAATGTCAAAGACCCGCAAAGTCTATCAAGCGGGCTATAAACCTCTTACCGACACGGCGCCGGTTCATCGTCATTCAACACCGGTTGAAACCACTCAAACTGAACCTGAATTTGCCTACACTCTTGAGTTTGCGTGCCAAGAGCCGCTGTTTAAACAGTCCGTTGCCCCTAACCTTGAAATGTTGCTTAAATCTTCTTCCGGTCAGCCGGCGATCAAGCAGTGGCGTCAACAGGCAGTTAAGCAGACAACCCACTACGCCTGCAGCATCGAAGTGGAAGAAGCCAAAGCCCTTCAGGTCGGTAAGCATCACGTTGTTCCATTTCAATTAGATAACGTAATACCTCATCCAAAAGACAGCGTGACGATACAAGAGGCCTTTATTCCTCTCCGGCCAGCCATCCAAGTGGGCTCTCAGCTCGGTTTGCCGACCGAAGGTTTTCTCTATCACTTTTTAGACGACAAACTGCTGAACGAATACCGCTTCGGGGGCAATAAAAAATATCGCTTTGTGGCCACCCAAAGTGTGGCGGGTAGCATGAACAGCGCACCGTCCAACGCCAGCGAAACCGATTTTATCCTTGCGTTGTGGAAGCGAAATGGGCAAACCGTTGATAATCAGTATCTGCTTTTTAGCAAAGAGCCATTGGATGACAACGCAGTGGCGTTGGTGGACCATGCCTTTCTTGACGAGCATGGCATACAACTGGATATGGGCGAGTTAATCCCACTTACCGAAGGGCAAGCCAAACGAAAAAAACACATCGTAGCGCCGGGAGAAACGCTGGATCAGGTCGCGGAACAACAAAGCATCACCGTCGAAGAGCTGAAAACGCTGAACCCCTATTGGCGCGGCGATGATGCTCAGCCGGAAGCCGGCAGTGTGTTGTATCTCGAACCCGTGAGCCAATATAACCACGGCAAAGACGTCGGCTACCAGAGCAACACCGCCCTGCTGATCCAAGACATATTGTCGATGGGCTCCATCAGCGAACAGGCCACCTTTCCTGTGGTTCGCGTCGCACAATCGAGCCAGAACAGTTTTGCTGCGATCGCGCCGGTCCGATACGCCATCGACAATATCGTCCCTGAAAGTTTGGAGCAAGAGGTGGCTGAAGGTGTCCACCCGATTGAAGACAAACAAAACTTTTCAGGTGGTGTGTTTGCATCGGATAAAGTCCCGTATACGTTACGTCAGTTGCGTGATGGATGGCTGTATACCTTGCACCAGCCCCCTGAAGGTGACGCTTGGCAACTCGAAGAGTATCAGGTGCGTGAGGGCGAATTTTATCGCTGTAAAGGCGATGATGCAGCAGCGCGGCTGGAAGCGGAACCCGAAGCCCCGCAATCCCACCTGATGGTCCGAACAGACTGTCCGTATTATCTGGGGTACGCCAGCCAGCGCTGGACTGATCGCATCGTCGATTTTTATCAAAGTAATGAACAAGTCCGAAATGACTGGCTACGCGACGTCAATGCCGGAACGCACCGCACCCCAATCGAGCAGATTGAAACCTGCGTCGCCGATGTAGGCCAGTGCGACTTAACCCAGTTTGACTGGAGCTGCGCTACCACACAGCTCGAAGAAGAGGATCCCACCGGATTAGTCGCACCTCTGGTATCGCGCAACCTCAAAAGTTATCAATACCAGGTGCCCAGTCACGCAGCTCATGACCTGGTCGCTCTGGATGATCCCATGGCCGATATCGTCGACCTGTATCTGCGCTTATCGCAGTCGGTGCAGCTCACAATTGAAGACGACGCCGCCCGTCGTCAAACGGTCATTGCGGAAACCATCCGCTCTCTGGTGCGTATTTCTCTGCCAGCGGAGAGCATGAGTGTCATTCCCCCGCAAGACTGGATTGAAGTGGAGCAGGACATCGATACTTGCCTGGAATACCACTATTTCCAAACCCAAATGACCCAAGCCAATGCGCCTCGTGGTGATGCAAAAGCGGCCATTTGGGCAGAAGCTGAATCGACAGTACTCGCATACCCGCAAGCCAAAGCCCGGTTAACAGCAAAAGGCATTGCGCCTGCACTGTTAGAAAAACGTCTGGATGAATACACCCAGCGGCGCAAAGCACATCGTCAGGTTGACTGGAAAGGACTGGATAAGTACTACAAAACCTATATTGAAACCCAAGCCTTGGCGCAAACGGGGATATTGCGTGACGTTCCTATCCTGATCAGCTCGCTGGAAACCTTGGGCAATGATCCGCTCCGCTTGGGGATCGACATCGCTCAGCACGATCATCAGATAACCTTAAATACCCTGCTCGATTGCATCCTGAACGATCTCGATCTCAGCTCGCAATCTTGCCCTGAACTCCATGAGCGCATCGATCAACTTATTATTGCCCCTGAAAACTTACTGGGGCTGACAAGCAGCTTTTTCTCCAGTGAAATTTACGCTCAAACAGAAAACTTGATCAGCCAATTGGATTTGTCACAGTTTGCGGAAAACAGCCGAATCCCAATTGGGGGCTTTATGTCCGCCTTTAACGATATTATTGGCTTTGATGACCCTAACTCTCCCCTCTTCACCATGACCAAAGGGTTGCTGGTTTCGCTGGATACCATCATCGAGAACGCCAAAAAAGCGACCGCCGTCAAAGGAGATAAAGCTCTGCATGCCATGCAGATGCTGCGTTTCAGAATTCTAAATCGTGTGATGAAACTTCCCGGTCTTGCTGCCCGAAGAAGCATGGCCATGGCCGTATGGGCGCAGCTCTATCTCAGAGGGGGCAAAGTGCAACTCAATAAATTGTCACACGCAGACAGATTTGGCACCAATATCTATCATCACATGTCAATCGAAGCCGGAGTATTGCAAAAAACCTTAAAAACGCAAATGAAAGGCTCACCAGAGTACGTGAAAACCAGCACGGAACTCAAAGACCTGAACCAGAGGGTCAGCCAGTTTATTGATGAAACCCCACTGGTCTTCGAGGCCTATCAGGACCACCAGGTTGGCAAACATGTGTTTTCCAGCAAAGCGCAAAACCTGTCGCAAAAGTGGGATAGCGTAGGCCGTATGGACTTTGTGGTCTCGAGCTTAAACCTGATCAATGTGTTTAATCAGATGATGTCGCTGCAACAGATCGTTGAATCTGTGCCATACCCGGACACTCGCCGCCAGGAGCTGACTCTGGCCTACAGCACCGCCTGGTTTATTAATGCGGTAGGTTCTAACTTAAAAGGGTTGTCGTTAAATAATTTAAAGACGGACTCTAAATTGCTCGACCAGTCTTTAAATCAAATCAAAACAAGTCAAAACTCCACAAGAGCCTCGGTGAATATCACTTATGCTGAGCAATATATCGCGCGTTCTTTCATTGCGGGTGTGGCTGGCGTCATTGCCGCAGGCCTAGAGGGTTGGCAAACCATTGAAGATATTGGAGAATCGAAAGAGGCAAGCCAACAAGTACTTCTGGGATTTAAAACACTTGCACTAGGAATTCAAGGGGTTGGTTGGGGAATATTATCAGCCCGAGCTTTGATGTCTCGTTTTGCAAGCTTGGCCGTAGGAGGAGTGCTCCGTGGCTGGTTGCTAGCCGCCAACTTCTGGGGTGCGGCTCTGTATGGTGTAGTTACCATCATATTGCTGCTAACGGAAAAAACACCGTTAGAAAAATGGCTAAAACATTCGGTGTGGGGCAAGGAGCCGGATCCAGCTTTGAGCGCTGAAGATGAGTTTTTCAATCTGCTAACCTTGATCAACCAGCCGTCAGTACACACTCAGGTACTCAGCCGAAACGTGATGCCGCTTGCCTCGCCTTATGACACCACGACACAAGTAGAGATTGAGCAGCGACTAACCTTCACTCTGCCTAATACCTATGCCGGAGACACCATCGCACTGGGCATCGAGGTGAAACCAGCTGGCAAAACCGCACAACCGTTCAGTGCGCAGGAGATTGCGGCTGGTCAATGGCAACAAGACCCGAATGAACCGAGCACTTATTCGTATCAGCTCGCGTTGCCCCGCCCAATTCGTCAAACGGTCAGTTACCACGCGAGCACAGAGCCACCCAAAATTCGGCTTTTTGTGTTGAAAGATATGGACAACCCCTATCAGACCAATTCGGACGCAACACGCAGCAGTATTTATCAGACGCAGTTTACCGCCGGTGTTAATGAAACTCAGGAGATGGTAAAACTGGACGCGATCAACCTGAGTCAACACACCATAATTGAAGTAGAGGTCCCGAGATAATGTCAACATCAATGGCAGCATTGCCAGAGCTTAGTGATGAATACAAACAACAGCAACAACAAGCGGTGCTGGATTCAGATGTGCTGTATCAGTTTGAGCTGATTAAAGAGCCATTTACAG